>REDU01000152.1 GCA_007693335.1 Ilumatobacter sp.
ACGAGTGAGGATGCTCAGATCTCATCGTTCCGCTGCATCCAGACGAGTGCGAGCCACCCGGGCAGGATCGGCAGCCAGAACGTCGCCAGACGGAACGTGAGCACCGCGGCAACAGCGGGACCGCTCGCCAGACCGAAGCCGGTGAGTCCCGCGATGAGGGCCGCCTCGAGTGCGCCGAGGCCGCCGGGAGTGGGTGCCAACGTCGCGATCGCCACGGCGGCGAGGTACGCCGTGCCGATCTGAGCCAGCGCGATCCCGCCCCCGAACGCCTGGACCGCGAAGGCGATCGCCGCCACGTACGACAGGCTGATCCCGGCGGAGCCGCCGAACAGCGCCAGGACGCGCTCCGGCCGACGGAAGACCGCCGAGATCTGTCCGAGTCCGGTCCGCAGCACACCCATGAGTGGTCGGACGACCCGTGCGCGGATCGGTGCGATAGCGAGCAGCAGGCCGACCAGTGCGAGCACGACCGCGAGTGCGAGCAGGATGGTCGAACCGGTCGGTAACGACAAACCACCGACACCGGTCCGTCCCGACCAGGCGATGAACCCGACGAGCAGGGTGAAGTGCACGGCGAACCCACCGATCGCGTTGACCGTCACCGATGCTGCCGCCTCGCCCGACTGGAGCCCGTTGCGTTGGAGGAACCGTGCGTTCAGCGCGAATCCGCCCGCACCCGCCGGACCGACCAGGCCGGCGAAGGCGGAGGCGATCTGCGAACGGAGGGTGGGCGCGAACGGCAACGCCTGGGCCACCGCGCCCTGGAACGAGATCGCCGCGAAGAGGTAGGTCAGCACCGACGCGATGGCGGTCGCGACCAACCATGTCGGTCGGGCCTCGCCGAACGACTCGACGGTGTCGCCCAGATTCGCGAGTTGTGGCAGGAGGGAATAGAACGCGAGCGTCGAAGCGCCGATGATCAGGAGCGTCCGGGGACGTATCCGCTCGAGCCGATCGAGCTCGACGTCCGGTTCGCCCGTCGCCACGCTGACGTGATGTCGGAGCTGGTCGAGGATCGGACCGGCCTCTTTCATCCGGCGCCGGGTCGCCGGCGGGAAGGCGAGCGGTTGGAGCATCCGCAACGCGGGTGCCACCCGCTCGGGGCCCAACGTCGCCACTGCGGCATCGACCGCTTCGGCACTGCCGATCACGGTTGCCGTCTCGGCCAGCAGCCCGGCGACGTCACGTGCACGCTCGCGCGACGAGGGCGCGACGTGGGCGCGGTCGAACGCCCGGAAGCGGGCGTGTCCATCGTCGCTCACACCGACCGAGTCGAGCTGGAGATCGCGGTGCGCGACGCCTGCGTCGTGGAGATCTCGCAGCAGCGTCCACAGCTCGGCGAGGAACCCGGGCGAGCGCAGATCGGCCTCGCTCACCGCCCGGCCGGAGCATGTGTCGGTGACCACGAACGCGGCGCCGCGCTCGGTCCGGCCGAGTGTCACGAGCTGCGGCATCCGCACCGCATGACGCTCGGCGAGCGCGAGCACGAGCGCCTCGTGCTCGATGCGGCGTTCGATCCGCCGGTAGCCGGCATCGACCTCGGAGTCGGCGAATCGGAACCGTCGATACGAGCGGGTGAGCAGATCGGCGTCACGCTCGTCGGGTGTCCGCAGCGAGACCTCGAGGGCGCGATCGTCGTGGTCGTCCACCTGGTACCGCAGTGCTGATCCCGATCGCTCGGGTCGCCCGATGCGTCGCGGCCGGATCCCGACCGCGCGGAGAGCGTCGACCAGCTCGTCGGGGCGCGGCTCGTTCGACGGCGAGCCGAACAGGAGCAGGACGGCCGAGCCGACTGCCAGGCCGATGCCGAGTGCCGTGATGACATCGAAGGCAGGTTGTGTGATCGACATCAGCCGCAGGACGACCACGACGGCGACCACCCCCCAGAGGGCGCGCTTCCAACGGCGTGACGACCAGGCCGCTGCGACCGTGACGACCGCGGTGGTGGAGGCGAGTGAGTGGGAGGTCGGATACGTGAACACCCCACCAGAACGATCACGCTCGAGCGACTCGATCAGATCACCGAAGTTCCGGTTGAACAACCCGACGTCGACGGCCCCCATGACGGCGTCAGCGAGCCATCCCGCCAACACCAGCACGAGGACCAGTCGCCAGCGTCGCCGGACGAGCAGCGCGATCAACGCGACGGCGGGGATCACCCGGGTGGTGAGTTGCGCCAGGCCGATCGACAGGTCGGCGAACGGATCGGGAATGCTCGCCACCAGGCGCACCAGGTCGAGTTCGATCCCCTCGATCGTGGACCGGGCGACCCAGCCGATGATCGTGCCGACGACGACGAGCGTCAGGCCGACGACCAGGCGGACGACATCACCTGGTGAGAACGGTTGACGGGTCTGCGGGGGTTCGAACAGCTCGACGGTGTCTGGATCCGCTGGATCGATCGTGTCGACGTCGGTGTTCACGGCGCCAGGCTCGCCACCGTGTTCGGACGTCGCACGCCCAGATGCTAGACGGCGGCTGCGCCGCAACCGTCAGAACGTGATGGCGGCTGCAGCGTCACGCGCCGGATCGACGCGGACCTGGGGGGCCAGGGCGTCGACCAGCTCGGTGTCGAGCGATGCGAGTCCGCGGCGCGAAACGCTCGCGGCACCGGCCGCGGCACCGAAACGCAACATGTCGATGCCCCGATGTCCTCGGACCTGCGCCACCGTCATCGCCGCCACCATCGCGTCACCAGCGCCGCGCCAGTCGGCCGCCGCGAGCCGTGGGGGTGACACGCTGAACCACTCGGATCCCATGCGTGCGACCGCAGGCCGGTCCGGTCCTCGGGTCAACACCAGGTCGTTGGTGACGCGGTCGGCGAGTGCCTCCACCGCCTGGATCAGCGATCGATCCGTGTCATCGGTGAGGACACCGTCGTCGCGGAGGTCTTCGTGGCTCACCTTGACCAGCTGCACCTCACCGCCGACGAGGACCGCGTCCAATTCGGGTCCGTGGAGATCAGCGATCACCGGGACCCCGACGGCCGCGAGGTCGGCGCAGAGTCGTCCGTAGTACGCCGTCGGGATCACCCCGGTGTCGAGGTTGCCCGCCAGCATGCAGCAGACGCTGCCGATGGCGTTGGCGAGCGTGAGCGAGTAGAGCTTGTCGACCGCGTGCCGGTCGATCGGCATCGGCTCCGTTCGCGCGATCTGCTCCCTGGTGCCGCTGCGCCGGTCGTACAACGACACCGGCGACGGGGCCGACTGCCGGACCGCCACGAACTCGATGCCGGTCTGCGACCGCACCAGCGGCGTCACCACGTCACCCACCTCGCCACCGATCGTCGCACACAACACGACCGGCTCTCCCAGGCGCTCGATGCTCCGGGCCACCCAATACCCCTGACCACCCGGATGGAGGTGGAACTCGTCGCCGCGCGGCCCGGCCTCGACGGTGATCGTCAACCGTACGCCGGGCGAGAACACGCAGATGCCGTGTCGATCGTCGGTCATCGCTCGGGCTCCTCGGACATCCGGGTTCCGGGGCCGCTGGTGCGGCGAATGGTGCTCACGACCTCAGGGACGACGTCGGCGAGGGGAGGCGTCATGTCGACGGTGGTTGCATCGTTCCAGACCTCGAATCGTTCGGCCATCCCATCAGCGATCCGAACGGTTGCGTCCGAGGCGTCGTCACTGGCCGCGGCGCGACGCCGGATGCGTTCGTGGGCGATGTCGGACGGGACGGCGCAACGCACCGGTGTGTACTGGGCGCCACTCTCCTCGGCCAGCGCCGCGGTGGCGGCGCGCCAGCGCTCAGCAGAGAACGAGGCATCGAAGATGACGCTCTCGCCGCGTGCCAGCAACGATCGGGCTCGATCGAGCAGCATCTCGTAGGTCGCGTCGGTCATCTCGGCGCTGTAGAGGCCGTGGCCGTATGCGCTCGGTCGGCTGTCACGCGCTGAGAGGCCGGCGAGTTCCTTACGGGTCTCATCGGAGCGCAGCACGACGAAACCCAGCTGATCGCCGATGGCGGTCGCCAGCGTCGACTTGCCCGTACCGGGCAGGCCTCCGACCACGACCAGGTGGACACGGCCCTCGAGGAGGTGGGAACGGCACTGGTCCAGGTACGAGCGTGCAGCGTGGTCGTGGGACGGCCCCTTGAGGAGCGACACCTTGGCGCGGACGAGCGCACGGTAGGCCATGTAGTGGTGCGCGAGCGACGCGCAGTGGGTCTCGCCGGAGAACTCGCCGTAGTGGTCGAGGAACTCCGCAGCGAGATCAGGGCGACCGATGTGCTCGAGATCCATCGCCAGGAATCCGACGTCGAGGAGGACGTCGCCCCAGCGCAGCACGTCGTCGAACTCGAGGCAATCGAGGATGCGGGGGCCGTCGTCGAAACAGAAGACATCGTCCGCGATGAGGTCGCCGTGGCCATCGACGATCCATCCGTCGCTGATGCGCCGTTCCAGCAGGGAGGTGCGTCCATCGAGGTAGCGATGGGCCATGTCCTCGATGTCGTCGAGCTCGCCCGGCTCGACGACATCGGTCCTCAGCTCAGCCATCTCGTCGAGGTTGTGCTGCCAGAGCTGATGGAGCGCCTCGGGTGTGGCCGTGGCCGAGATGGCGGCACTGCGCGGCGAATCCGCATGGCACACGGCGATCGTGCGCGCAACGGCGGTGAGACACGCGGAGACGTCCTCGTGCCGGCCGACCAGGGTCGTCAATCGGCGGTCGTCAGGCATCCGGCGCATGAGCACGGCATGATCGACCACCTGCCCGGTGTGGTCGACGATCTCTTCGATGCCGAGGTACACGTCGGAGCTGAACCGCCGGTTGAGGATCACCTCGCGACGGCAGATCTGCTCGCGCCGCGCCGCGGTGCTGAGATCGATGAACGGCAGACGCAGATGCTTCTTGCGCTTGTGGACGACGTCGCCGGCGAGGACCAGCGTCGAGATGTGGGTCTCGACGATCTCGACGTCAGCGGTCGCCGGATCGAGTTCGGATGCTCCGATGCGGAAGGTCGGAAGTTCGTCCAGAGGATCGGTCATGGTGCTGTCCAGAAATCATGGCGCGGTAGCGGGGTCTCCCGAGACCTCCCTATCAGGATCCGGTCCGAGTTCGTCGGCATGTTCGACGAGTTTCCTCCATCCCCGTGGCGACGGCACGATCGGGTGGAGGCTGTGTCAGGGTGTTCGGAGTGCGAGGATCATCGGGTCGGACACAGATCGGAGAGGATCGACATGGATGATGTGATCGTTGGAGTGGATGGCTCGCCGTCGTCGCGGTGCGCGCTCGAGTGGGCTGTCGCGATCGCCCGGGCTCGTGGGGCCGCGCTACGTGTGGTCACGGCGTGGCAGTACCCGGCGATGGCGGGTGGCCCGCTGGGTCCGTCGGCGTTGTCGTCGCCCGAGGAGATGGAACGTTCCGTGCGCGACACCGTGCAGCCACTCGTGGACGAGGTCTGCGACGCCTGGTCAGGTGACGTCGAGATCCAGGTCGTCGGCGGTCCGGCGGCGAACGCGCTCTTGCGTGCTGCCGCCGACAACGACGCCGCGATGATCGTGGTGGGTGCGAGAGGACTGGGTGGATTCGAGGGACTGCTGCTGGGATCGGTGAGCCAGCAGTGCCTCGAGTACGCGACCTGTCCGGTCGTCATCATCCGGGAGTCCCATCCTCCGACGGTCGGAACGGACGCGCGGTACGTCGTCGGACTGGACGGCTCCGACGGGGCACGCCGGGCGCGCGACTGGGCGGTCGACCTGGCAGCGGCCGCCGGCGGCGAGATCGTCGCCGTGCACGCCCCTGGTTCTGGCGCGCTCGAGTCGGTGCTGGAGCAGGCCCGGGACTCGCTGCAGCAGTGGTGTGAGCCGATCCAGGCGCGCGGGGTGCCGTACTCGTCGCGGATCGACGCCGGCGATCCACGGACCGTGCTCCAGCGCGTGGCCGACGACGAGGACGCCGCGTTGGTCGTGTTGGGGAGTCGAGGGCTCAGTCCGGTGCGGGCGATGATGATCGGCGGTGTCACCGCCTATCTCGCCCGGCAAGGTTCGCGGTCGGTCGCTGTCATCCCGCCAGCCGATCGGGCCTGATCGCCGGTCACCCAGGCGATGCTGCCGGGCGCGGCGGGACGTACCGGAGGCGTTGCAGCTCGCGAAGCACCGTGGCGAACGCGACGGCGGCCTCCGCTCCCTGACAGCCGTCGGCACCGTCGTGTCGGAGGGCGTCGTACGCCCGCCCGGTGTCGCGGTCGAACATCGTCACGCCGGCATCGTTGGCACCGGCGAACCAGCGCGCCGCCAGCACGACCGGGCGCTCCCAGCTGCGGTCGCCGGTCAGCCGGAGTGCCCGACCAGCAGCGGCCGCCAGCGCCGCGGCGGCGAGGGGGCGCTGGTCGAAGCCGGTGCCGAGGTTCTCGGGGCCGCGGCCACCGGTCGGGCTCGAGCTCAGGTGACCGGGCGACGTCTCGATGTCTGCGAACCAGCGCAGCGACGCGAGTGCAGCCGCGAGATCGTCGGCACCTCCGATCGCGTCCGCTCCCGCCACGAGCGCCTCCGCGATCGCTCCGCTGCCCGGGTGCAGTCGGGCCTCCGGCCACGGCCACACCGCCGCACGTCGGGGGTCGACGGCGCCCGTGAGCCGCTCGAGCATGCGGGCCGTCATGGTTCGTGCGCCGGGGACCGGTTTCGATGCCGCGGCGGCGGCGACCGCCCCCAAGAGGGCGTGGGCGCGTGCCCGTGGATCGTCGGTCTCGAAGTCGGTGGTGGCTGCGAAGAGCCGTCGAGCATCACGGCTGACGTCCGGCCACGGTGCGTCCGTGGCGGTGCCGATGCCCTCGATCGCCCAGCCGCAGCTCTCGTCGTCGCCGTCGTGGTCGTCGGGAGCGGCATCGTTGGGCCGGAAGCGACCGTCACCCAGATGCATCGCATCGAGGAACGACAGGCACCGGCGAGCGATCGTGGCGGCGTACCGATCGTGTGCCATCGAGACGGCCAGCACCAGCGCTGCGCCGGCGTCCGAGACCCGGTGGCCGGTCGCGGGGAGGGGTGTGGTCCCGTCGCAGGCCTCGATCAGAGCGACGTCGTCGAGCAGCGAGTACAGCGGGAGCAAGGACGCCTGCGGGAGGTGCTCGATGGCGCGTGGGGTGGCGGCTGGCATTCGGTGGCCTCGCTGGCTCCGTCGAGAGGGGACAGGTCCATTGAACCAAGCGATGGTGTCCGTCACGAGAGGCGAAGGTCCTCATCGGCACGGCACCGGCGGGTCACATCGATCTCGGTGAGCGTGCCGAAGCCCCGAGGGCGGGTGCAGAGGGCCGGGAGGTCACGGTGCCAGATGGCGGTCGAGGAGGGCGCGGAGCACGTGTTCGGGCTGCGCGCCGACGACGGTGTCGACGACCGCGCCGTCGCGCATCACGAGCAGCATCGGGATGCTCGATGCGTGGTGCCGGCGGGCCACCGCGGGTGACGTGTCGACGTTCACCTTCACGACCTTGACGCGACCGGCGAGGTCGTGTGCCAACCGCTCGACGATGGGTGCCACCATCCGGCAGGGCCCACACCACGGCGCCCACAGGTCGACCAGCACGAGGCGGTTGGTGCGCACGGCGTCGGCGAACGACTGGTCATCGGCATCGACCAGCCACGGCAGGTCTCGATGGCACGAGGCACACCGCGGGCTGCCCGATGCGACCACCGGTACACGGTTGCGTGTCGAGCACGAACCGCACGTGACGACCTCTGACATCGAGGCCGAGCCTAGCGAGCGTCCGGTGCCGGCTCGGCGCCGGGAGCACCCGCGGGCGGGCGGTGCAACTGGTCTGGAACGCTGGCTGCACCGCCACGGTGAACCCAGGCACGATGTCCTACTACGAGGAGGGTCCCCAGA
>REDU01000045.1 GCA_007693335.1 Ilumatobacter sp.
CTCGGCGAGCCCGGTGACGGCTGGCGTGTGTCGCTCACCACGCTCATGAACGAGCGGGTGTCGATCGGCGGCAGCATCCCGGCGAAGGGTTCGGGACCCATCGCCGCGCTCACCAAGACCTGGCAGGGTCTCCCTGCCGAGCGCAAGGACGCCGCCACCCTCGACGAGGTGATGAAGCTCTGGAGCCGCTCCGAGGTGTTGCGCCTCACCAACATCCGCGCCAACCAGATGCGCAAGATGGGCGACCCGGGGCCCGAGGGCTCCATCGGCAAGATGGCGTCGGCCGACCTGAACAAGGACATCTACGCCAAGGTCATCGATCTCATGGGTGCCGACGGCATGCTCTACGGCAGCTACGAGATGGTTCGCCCCGAGACGGCCATGGGCTCCGACACCCTCCAGAAGGCGTTCCTGCGCAGCCGGGCCAACTCGATCGAGGGTGGCACCACCGAGGTCATGAAGAACATCCTCGGCGAGCGGGTGCTCGGTCTCCCGGGCGACGTCAGGGTCGACCGCGAGGTTCCCTGGAGCCAGGTCCCCCGGAACTGACGACCGGGGCGCTCAGTCGCCCAGCGCGGTCAGCACATCGCTGGCCGCGACGACCCGGTCGTCCATGGCCGGTCGTCCGTCCCACGACCCACCCAACAGCGCCGTACTGGCCGCCTCGATGGCCGTCTGCAGCTCACGGATGTTGCGTGGCGGCGGGAAGTACTCGTCCTCGTCGGTCACGTGGACCATCTCGACGCCGTCGGCCGGATCGAGTGCCTCGATGACGCGCTCGACCAGCTCCTCGGGTGCCGAGGCGCCGGCCGTGACACCCACGACACCGTGCAGTGCGATGGCGCCATGGTCGTCGGTGGGGAGTTCGTCCACGCTGTTGATGCGCAGCACCGAGGTGCAGCCTTCCTCGATCGCCAGTTGGGCGAGAGCTCGGGTGTTCGACGAGTTCTCCGAGCCGATCACGATCACGGCATCGCACCGGTGCGCCATCTCCATCAGTGCCGCCTGGCGATTCGTGGTGGCGAAGCACAGATCGCTGCGTCCCGGGGTCCACACCTCGGGGAAGCGCTCTCGGACCCGCACGGCCACGCCCTCCCAGTCACGATGCGACAGCGTGGTCTGGGCGAGCAGCGCGACCGGTCCGTCGACGTGGTCGAGCGCATCGACCTCGGCCACCGACTCGACCCGGTCGATGGCGTCGGGAGCGACCGCCATGGTGCCGATGGCCTCCTCGTGGCCCTCGTGGCCGACGTAGATGATGCGGTAGCCCTTGCCCGCTCGCACCTTCACCTCGTGGTGCACCTTCGTCACGAGCGGACACACCGAGTCGACCACATAGTTGCCACGCTCTCGGGCCGCGGCCACGACGGCCGGAGGTGAGCCGTGTGCCGAGAGCATGATCGGTCGCCCGGGCGGCACCTCGTCGATCGAGTCGACGAACACCACTCCCTGCTTCTCGAAGCGTTCGACGATGATCCGGTTGTGCACGATCTCGTGGTAGCAGTAGACGGTTCCCTCGAAGCTGCGCACCATCCACGCCAACGCCTTGATGGCCATCTCGACGCCGGCGCAGAACCCACGCGGATTGGCGAGCAGCACCCGCTCGACGCTCACGAACGACACCTCATGCTGGGTCCAGGCTACCGGTCGGGACCCGCCGGTAGCCTGGACCGACCATGTCCGACACCGCCACCACCGGCAACACCGGCGCCGCCGCCGTCACGGGCAACCGCACCTCGCCCGTGGTCGTGTCGGTCGCGCCCGGATCACCGGCTGAGGTCGCGGGTGTGGTGCCGGGAGACGAGATCACCCGGGTCAGCGGCGAGATCCCGCGTGACGTGATCGAGTGGCAGGTACTCACCGACGCCGCGGAGGTGGCACTCGAGATCCGTCGCCAGGCGATCGACCTCGAGCTCGAGATCACGAAACGAGACGGTGAACCGCTCGGCATCGAGGTCCAGAGCGCGGTGTTCGACCGGGTGCGCACCTGCGACAACCACTGCGAGTTCTGCTTCATCTACCAGCTCCCCAAGGGCATGCGCCGGAGTCTCTACCTCAAGGACGACGACTACCGGCTCAGCTTCCTCTACGGCAACTTCACGACACTCACCCGGTTCACCGAGGCCGATCTCGAGCGGGTGGTGACCGAGCGGCTCTCACCGCTCAACGTCAGCATCCACTCGACCGATCCCGACCTCCGCAGCCGCATGTTGAAGAACCCCCGCGGCGCGATGAGCCTCCGCTGGGTGCGAGCACTGCTCGACCACGGCATCGACGTGCGCGGCCAGATCGTCGTGTGCCCCGGCATCAACGACGGCGCCGAGCTCGACCGCACGCTCGCCGGTGTGCTCGACCGCTTTCCCGAGATGTCGGAGGTGGCCGTCGTGCCCCTCGGCCTCTCGCGGTTCAACGCCGAGGCCGCCATGCGTCTCCACACCCTCGACGAGGCCCGCGCCGTGGTCGACATCGTCGAGGACTGGCAGGACGTGTTCGCCGCCGTGCTCGGCCGGCGCACGGTGCATGCCGCCGACGAGTACTACCTCATGGCCGGCCGGCCGTTCCCGCCCGCCGAACACTACGAGGGGTTCTCGATGCACGAGGACGGCATCGGCATGGCCCGTACCTTCGAGCTGGAGTTCGACGGCCACACCACCGACCCGACCGGTGTCCGCAGCGGCTTCTTCGCCGCGGTCGACCTGCCCTCGAACCCCGCCGCCTACACCGGTCTGCGCTCGTCGGGTGGTCCGGCACCCGTCTCGCTCCGGCCGCGTTCGACGGCGCCGGTGGGTGTGCTCACCGGCGAGCTGGGTGCGCCGGTCATCACCCCCCTGATCGATCGCATCGATCGGTCCGACGTACGCGTCATCGCCGTGCACAACGAGTTCTTCGGTGGCAACACCGGCGTGACCGGGCTCATGACGGGCGCCGATCTCATCCGGGTACTGGCCGCGGAGCCGGAGGGCCACCGCTACCTGTTGCCCGATGTGTGCCTGTCCGACGACCTGCGATTCCTCGACGGTCTCACCGTTGCCGACCTCCCCCGCGTGGTCGAGGTCATCCCCACCGACGGCATCGCCCTGCGACGCGCCCTGGAGCCGACATCATGACCGATACGACCGCCCCGCTCGACGCAGCACAGCAACTGCCCACCGTGGTGATCGTCGGTCGCCCCAACGTCGGCAAGAGCACCCTCTTCAACCGGTTCGTGGGCGAGCAGTCGGCGATCGTCGAGAACCGCCCGGGCGTGACCCGCGATCGCAAGGAGGAAGAAGCCGAGTGGCTCGGTGTGCCCTTCCGCATCATCGACACCGGCGGCTGGATGCCCGGCGGGTCGGATCTCGACGAGAAGGTCAGCCGTCAGGTCGAGGCCGCCGTGGCCGAGGCCGACCTGGTTCTGTTCGTGGTCGACGCCACCGTGGGTGCCCTCGAGGAGGACGAAGCCGTGGCCCGGTGGCTCCGCAAGGGCAATCACGAGACGCTCGTGGTGGTGAACAAGGCCGACAACGACCGCCGGGAGGAGGAGCTGTGGGACTTCCTCTCGTTCGGGCTCGGCGATCCGGTACCGGTGAGCGCGCTGCACGGTCGTCGTGCCGGTGATCTGCTCGACGTGGTGCTCGAGCGCCTCGGCGACAAGGCCGTGCAGTCGCCCGACCCGGATGCGCCCTGGCTGGCTGGCGACCGAGACGAGGTCTGGACCCCCGACGATGTCCGACCGCCACGCGTCGCCATCGTCGGTCGCCCGAACGTGGGCAAGAGCACGCTGTTCAACCGTCTGGTGGGACGCGACCGCTCCGTGGTCCACGACATGGCCGGCACCACCCGCGACGCCATCGACACCCTGGTCGAGACCGAGGACGGCCCGATCGTGTTCGTCGACACCGCTGGCATGCGTCGCCGGTCGAAGATCGACGATTCCGCCGAGTACTACTCCCTGGTGCGGGCGCTCAGAGCGATCGACGACGCCGACATCGCCTTGCTCATCATCGACTCGATCGAGGGTGTCACGGGTCAGGACCAGCGTCTGGCCGAGCGCATCGACGCAGCCGGTTGCCCGATCCTCATCCTGCTCAACAAGTGGGAGCTGATCGACGACGCCGACCGGCGCCTCGAGACCCAGACCGAGGTGCGGCGCAAACTCGCCTTCCTGGGAGACGCCCCACTGCTGAAGATCTCTGCGCTCAGCGGCAAGGGAGTGCACAAGCTCCGTCCCGTGCTGCAGGACGCCATCACCCAGTACCACCGCCGGGTTCCCACCCGCGAGGTGAACCGGGTGATCGCCGATGCGCAGCAGAAGCAACCTGCCGGCGGGGGAGCGAAGGTGCTCTACGCGGTGCAGGGCGCCACCGATCCACCCACGTTCACCCTCTTCGTGAACCGTGAGCTGCGCCACGACTACCTCCGCTACCTCGAACGCTCGCTCCGTGAGGCGTTCGAGTTCGGCTCCACACCCCTCAAGCTGCGCGTCCGCAAGCGCAGCAGCTGACCGGGGCACCCGCCGGAGTCACGATGCCCTGGTGCGAGGACTGCTCGAAGTACTGGACCCCCAGTGCGATGAAGGCCGACGGCACGTGTCCCACGTGCGGCCGCGACGTCGACGCGGCGGCGGTTCGCACCCAGGAGGTCGTCGACGACGAAACGAGCCCGTGGCACTTCAAGCTGCTCGTGGTCGCGCTCGTGCTCTACCTCGGTTGGCGAGTGGTCGACCTGTTCATCTGATCCCGGGATCGCGCCGCTAGAGTGCCGTCGACATATTCGGGCTGTGGCGCAGCTTGGTTAGCGCGCTTGACTGGGGGTCAAGAGGTCGGGAGTTCGAATCTCCCCAGCCCGACGAACAAAAGGGCCAGGTCAGAGGGTACTTCCCTCCGACCTGGCCTTTCTCGTCTCCGGGAGGTCGGACGAGTGTTCGGCACTCTCAGCACTCTCAGGCGCCGAGTTGACCGTCGACCACTTGCACCACGCGATCGCAGACCGAGAGCGGCACCGGACGGTGCGTCACGATGACGATCGACAAGCTGCCGTGCAGGTCCGACAGGGTGTCGCGAAGTCGCTCCTCCGAAGCAGCGTCGAGCGCACTCGTCGGCTCGTCGAGAACGAGGAGTTCGGGTGATCCGATGAGGGCCCGCGCGATCGCGAGCCGTTGCTTCTGACCACCGGAGATCCCGGACCCACGCGCGCCGAGCGTGGTATCGAGTCCGTGAGGAAGGCGTTGGATCTCGTCCCAGATGTGGGCGAGCCTGCACGCATGCTCGATCTCGCCGTCGCTGACGCCGTCACGATGGAACACAGCGTTCTCGCGGACGGTTCCTTCCATGAGGTGCGGCTCCTGTGGGACGAGTGCGACCAGCCGCGCCCAGTCACTGTCACGAACGCAGCGATAGTCGAGACCGTCGACGGCCACCGTCCCGTCGGTCGGGGTCCTGAGACGCATCAGGACTTGCATCAATGTCGACTTGCCGCCGCCGGACGGTCCAACGATCCCGATCGACTCGCCGGGAAGGATCTCGAGGTCGACGGCCTCGAGCGCAGGGGTGTCGCCGTAGGCGTACGACATCTGTTCGAGGCGGATCGCGCCGAGGTGATCAGTCGGCGTGGATCCGCCTTGGTGAGCATCAGCCCGCAGCGAGTCGATCCGCTCGATGAGGCGCTCCACGTCGGGGGACCATTCGCTCACCTGCTGGCGCATCACCTGGAGGCCCTGGGAGCTGTTCGCTGCCCGAATCACGAGGAGCACGACCGCCCCGACCGCTCCGATGTCCTCGGGGCCGAGCAGGTAGAGCAACCCGACTGCACCGACGAGGAACGCGATCGCCAGATCTCTGTAGAGGGTCTGTCCGAACCTGCTCGCCACTCGCATCTTTCGATTTCGTTCGGCTGTGTCTCGCACCTGGCGTTCGAGGCGAAGCCGCTCGGTCTCGGTGACTCCGAACGCTCGCAGCTCCATCGCCATTCCGGTTGATCGAGTCAGTGACGTGAGGAGATCACCGGTCGCGTCGAGAAACGCTGCAGACCGACGTCGCGTCGCCAGCGACATCGGGCGTAAACCCGCAAAGAGCACGAGTCCCGATACGACAACGATCAAGGTTGCCAGCGGGTCCACGAGGAGCGCCACCGTCATGAGGGCAGTGAGCTGGAGCGCTGCCGTGACGCCGGTTGCGATGGACATGGTCGCCTGGGCGGCATTCGTGGACAAGACGGCCACCGTCTCGTGCAGTCGCCCTTCTCGCTCGAGTGACTGTCTGTTCCAGTCCGCATGGAGAAATGCGTTGATCGCGGCTGTTCGACTCTCCGACTGGACCGATGTGCCGAGCCGGCCGATCAGCCGTGCGGTGACGTAGTGGACGGCGATGTTGGCGACTGCGAGCACGGCGGCGACCACGAGGGCGTGGGTAGCTGAGAGCTCCACACCGAGGACCGGCAAGGGGCCGACCATCTCGGTTTGTCCGGTCGCAACGAGGGTGATGCTCACGACGAGTACCAGGACGACCGCTTCGGCCAACCCGCCGACGAGCGACGCCGACGCGAGTCCGAGGACCTGTCGTCTCGGATTTGCCATGAACGCGCTGAGACTCCGCCAAGTCTCTCTGATCACGGGAACAACCTACCGTTCATGTGGTGATCAGGCGTTCGGGTCGACCACCACACGGCCGCGGACCTGACCGGCCAGGATGGCCGGCCCCCGGTCGAGGAGCTCGCTCATCGGGACCACTTCGGTCATCGTCTCGAGGAGGGCGAGGGGGAGATCGGTGGCGAGCCGGGCCCAGGCAGCGGTGCGAATGTCGAGCGGTGTGATGACCGACTCGACGCCCTGCAGCCGGACACCACGCAGGATGAACGGCATCACGGTGGTCGGGAGGTCGGTGCCACCGGCGAGACCGCACGCCGCCACGACGCCTCCGTACTTGGTCTGGGCCAGCACCTTGGCGAGCATGGTCGAACCGACCGTGTCGACCGCGCCGGCCCAGGTCTCGGACTCGAGTGGTCTCGGGGCCTCGCTCATCTCCGAGCGGCTCAGCAGGTTCGACGCGCCGAGGGCACGCAGGTATTCGTGCTGTTCGGGACGACCGGTGACCGCGGTGACCTCGTAGCCGAGGTTCGAGAGCAGGGCCACTGCCACGCTGCCGACGCCACCGGCGGCACCGGTCACGATGATCGGTCCGTCACCTGGTTCGACCCCACCGTCCTCGAGACCCATCACGCACAGCATCGCGGTGAGACCAGCCGTGCCGATCGCCATCGCCTGACGACTGCTGAGACCGTCGGGGCGGGCCACGAGCCAGTCGGATCGCACCCGCTGACGCTGGGAATACCCACCCCAGAACCTCTCACCGGCACCCCATCCGGTCGAGATCACGGAGTCACCCACCTCGAAGCGCTCCGAGTCCGACGCGATCACCGTGCCGACGAGGTCGACCCCGGGCACCATCGGAAACGTCCGGATGATGCGTCCGGTACCCGTCAGCGCCATCCCGTCCTTGTAGTTGAGCGACGAGTACTCGATGCCGACGGTCACGTCACCATCGGGCAGGTCGGCGTCGGTCAATCGCTCGATCCCGACCGTGCGACCCCCGTCGTCGGCGTCCGACTCACGGATCACGAGGGCGTCGAAGCTGTCGGATGTCGAGGTCGTGCTGGCGGACATGCCGGTCATGTTGACCCCTCGTGCATTCCCGGATCCAGTCGATCGAACTCATGCTCCCGAACCGGCTGGCGATCGGGGTCGACCCTTCGGTGGGAACTCGTCGTGTCACACCCCCTCCGTACACTTGTTCGTATGACCCGGACCTTGGCGCTCCCGACGGTGGAGGAGTTGGCGTGGATGGAGGTCCACGAGTTGGAGGCCGCCCTCGTGGCCGTGGAGCACGCCCGGCGGGTGACCGAGGCGGCGCTGATCGACGTGCTCGACGTGGCCGATCGACAGCGGGTATGGGTGCTCGACGGCCACCGATCGGTGAAGAACTGGGCGGTCGCCATCACCGGCACCTCGCCAGCGGAAGCAGCGAGGCGATGCCAGGTGCTGCGCGCGCTGCGCGATCTCGACGAGGTGCGTGAGCGCCTGCGGGCCGGTGAGATCGGCGTGTGCCAGGTGCGTGAGTTGGCTCGGCTGCACGCCAACCGGCGGGTACGTGAGCGCCTGACGCGTGCCGAGCACCTGATGGTGTCCGCCGCCCGGCGCCGCAGCTTCGACGAGTTCCGCGTCCGCACCGAACGCTGGCGTCAGGCGGCCGATCCCGGCGGCGCGGCGAGGAGCGCTGACGAGGTGCACGCGGCGCGCAAGGTCGAGACCCGGTTCACCGCAGCGGGGTTCACGTTCTCCGCCCACGGTGGCAACACCCAGGGCATCGAGTTGCTGCAGATCCTCGGCGCCTTCGCCGAGGCCGAGTTCCAGGCCGATTGGGACGCCGCCCGGGCCGTCCATGGGCACGGGGCGTCGGTTGACGACCTGGCCCGCACCGAGGCCCAGCGCTGCTTCGACGCCCTGTGCGCGGTCTTCCGCGCCGCGGCGACGGGCGACGGCAGAGTGCGGGTGCCGACGGTGAACATCGTCTGCGACCACACCACGTTCGAGGAGCATCTCGCCCACGCAGCGGGTGGTCCGGCTCCCCGACCTGCCGATGCTGGCGACACGAGCCGACGGTGCGAGACCCCGGCCGGGGTACCGGTCGACCCGCGCGACGCCGTTGTCGCTGCGCTGCTGGGGTACGTGCGCCGGGTCGTGGTCGATGCCGCTGGCGTGGTGGTCGATGCGGGTCGCCGGCGACGTCTGTTCACCGGGGCGCTGCGGGAGGTCGTCTGGATCCAGGGAACCCAGTGTCTGTGGCCCGGCTGCGGTCTCGCCGGGCGACAGCAGGACCACACGGTCGGGTGGGCCCACCAACACGGCAGCACCGACCCGGCCAACGCCGGCCCGGTGTGCGGGCACCACAACCGCTGGAAGACCCGGGGCTACACCACCTGGCGTGACGCCGACGGTGTCTGGCACGTCCGACGACCGGATGGCAGCGACGTGACCGGTCCACGAGCGGCATGAGCGGCATGAACGGCCGAGCGATCCGGCAACCGGTCCGGGGCATCGGTCTGGCATCCTGGGAGGGTGACCGAGGCCCCCACGCACGACCAACCCGACACCATCATCGGGATCTCGTTCGACGACGTGTACCGCTCGCAGGAATTCCTGACTGCAGTCACCCGTCTGAACGCGAACGGACACCTGAAGCTGCTCGATGCGGTCATGGTGACCAAGGACGACGAGGGCAAGACGCGGGTGCGTGAGACGGTCGACCTCCAGCCCGGTCGTGCCGCGCTGTCCGGTGCCGTGTGGACCGGTCTGCTCGGGCTCATCATCGGCGGCCCGGTGGGCTGGGTTGCTGGTCTCGGTGTGGGTGCCGGCGCTGGTGTCATCACCGCCAAGGTGGTCGACGTGGGCGTTCCCGACGAGTGGGTCGACTGGTTCAAGGAGGCCGTCGAGCCCCACACGTTCACCGTGGTGGTGCTCGCCAGCGAGGTCGACATCGACGCGCTCGTCGACGAGGCCTCGCGCTTCGACGGCGGACATCTCGTGTACTCCAACGTGGCGTCGTACGTGATCGAGCGGATCGAGGGTGCACTCGGCACGGCGCAGGAGACACCACCGCCCGGCGAGCCGGGACCGAGAACGCGGTCGGGCCAGGTCGACTGGTCACCTCCGAGCCTCGGCTGATGTGCGGGCGCTTCGTCTCGTCGAGCACGCCCGAGCAGATCGGGGCGTACTTCGACGCGACCGCCACCGAGGCGGTGCTGGGTCCGAACTTCAACGTGGCACCGACCCATGACGTGTACGGCGTGGTGGCCGACGCCGAGCGCTCCCGTCGGGTGGACGTGTTCCACTGGGGCCTGATCCCGTCGTGGGCGAAGGATCGCAAGGTCGGCTACAAGATGATCAACGCCCGGGCCGAGACGCTCGCCGAGAAACCGGCGTTCAAGAAGCTGTTCGCCACGCGGCGCTGCGTCATCCCGATGGACGGTTTCTACGAATGGATGCCCGGCACCGCTGACGGTCCGCGCACGAAGGCCGGAAAGCCGGCCAAGCGGCCGGTGTTCGTCCGACGGGTCGACGGCGAGCCGCTGGCGGTGGCCGGGCTGTGGGCCGTCTGGAAGGACCCCGAGGCGGGACCCGACGCCGATGACCGCTGGCTCCACAGCGCGACGGTCGTCACCACCTCGGCGAACACGACGATGGCGCCGGTCCACGACCGGATGCCGGCGATCCTGACCGATGACGCCGCCTGGGACGTCTGGCTCGACCCGGCGATGGGCGACCTCGACGAGCTCGGCATGCTGCTCGTTCCTGCGCCCGCCGAGCTCATCACGTTGCACGAGGTGTCGACCGAGGTGAACGACGTCCGCAACCGGGGCGCCCACCTCGTCGAGCCGATCTGACCTGGTCGGACGATCAGGCGACCTCGGTACGCCCCATCGATCGCAGCTCGGACCGGATCGCGTCAGCGGCTCGGTCCATCTCGTCACGTTCCACGCTGGCCGCCGCGTTCGCGAACGACAGCTCCGACATCGAGTTGGTGGGAATCACGTGGATGTGGGTGTGGGGTACCTCGTAACCGGCGAGGATCACGCCCACACGCTCGCAGCCGAAGGCGGCACGCTGCGCCACGCCGATCACCCGGGTCACCTCGAACAGGTGGGCGGTCAGCTCCGGTGACGCGTCCACCCAGTGGTCGACCTCCTCGATCGGCACCACGAGGGTGTGGCCGTGCGCCATCGGATTGATCGACAAGAACGCGACGCAGTGCTCGTCGCGCCACACGAACGTACCCGGGATCTCCCCGGCGATGATCTTCGTGAAGATGGTGGTCATGCGTACCCTCCGCTCGCCGGGTACACGTCGCCCGTCGAGTAGCTGCTCTCGGGGCCCGCGAGGAAGCGGACCAGTTCGGCGAGTTCCTCCGCCGTGGCCATCCGGCCCATCGGGATCCGTGACGTGATCAATCCCTTGGCGAGATCGTCGTAGCTCGACAGCAGCGGAGTGTCGACCCAGCCCGGGCACACGGCGTTGATCCGGATGCCGAACGGCGCGACCTCTTCGGCCGCGGCCTTCGTGAGCGCGATGATGGCCGCCTTGGCGGTGGAGTAGTGGGGTGCTCCCGACGAGGGGTGCAGACCCAGCACCGACGCGATGTTCACGATCACCCCACGCCGCGCCGGCTGCATGTGACGCAGCGCCGCCCTGGTCCCGAAGAACGTGCCGTCGAGGTGGACCGCGAGCATTCGGCGCCACTCGCCATCGGTCATCGAGGTGAGCACCCCGAGGGGTTGCATCTCGTCGAGGCGGCCCTCCATCCGGAGCATCTCGTTGGCCACCGTGCGTTCGAAGCGGTCGGGATCGAACGGCGGTGCGATGCCGGCGTTGTTGACGAGCGCATCGAGACGGCCGTGGTGGTGCACCACGTGGTCGATGGCTGTGTCGAACGCCGCCGAGTCGGTCACGTCGAACGGGGCGGCGTGGCCGCCCACCTCGTCGGCCACGAGCGCAGCGGCGTCGGGATCGAGGTCGTTCACGATGATCATGGCGCCGTCAGCGGCCAGCCGGCGGGCGAAGGCCGCGCCGAGACCCGATCCGCCACCGGTGATCACCACGACGTGGTCCTGCAATGCTCCGTTGGCCATGGGTCGCACCATACGCTGCGGCCCATGACGACGGTCCAGCCGGGGGAGCGCGACTCGATCGCCACCATCCCGAACCTGGTGACGCTGGTCCGGCTGCTCTGCCTTCCGATCTTCCTGTACCTGCTGTTCGGGGTGGAGAACCGGGCAGCGGCGGCCTGGACACTCGGGGCGCTCGGCGCCACCGACTGGGTCGACGGCTACTTGGCGCGACGGCTGGGCCAGGTGAGCGAGTTCGGCAAGAAGTTCGATCCGACGGTCGACCGGTTGTTGTTCATCGTCGGTCTCGCCGCGATCCTCGTCGACGGCTCGATGCCGGTGTGGTTCGGAGTGGCGGTGCTGGTCCGTGAACTGGTCGTGGGTGGTGCCGTGGCGGTGGGGACGCTGGTGTACGGCATGGAGCGCTTCGACGTCACGTTCCTGGGCAAGACGGCCACGTTGTTGCTGATGTTCGCGATCCCCGGCTTCCTCCTGGGCGCCAGCGACTTCCCGGGCGCTGGGGGGTTCCAGATCGCGAGCTGGATCCTGGGCGTACCCGGGCTGGTGCTGAGCTACTACACCGCGATGGTCTATGTTCCCCAGATCCGCGACGGCATCCGTGCCGCCCGCACCCGGTCCCGATGAACGGTTCCGCACTGTCGACACACATGCCAGGAGCGATACGGTTGCACCCATGAACGTCCCCGCCGAACTCCGCTACACGTCCGAGCACGAATGGGTCGGTCGGGACGGCGACGACGTGGTGCGCGTCGGCATCACCGACTACGCCCAGGATGCGCTCGGCGACGTGGTCTACGTGCAGGTGCCCGATGTCGGGGCCAGCGTCGAAGCCGGCCAGAACTTCGGCGAGGTCGAGAGCACCAAGTCCGTGTCGGAGATCTACGCGCCCGTGGCGGGCACCGTCGTGGCCGTGAACGAGGCACTCACCGACAGCCCGGCGCTCCTGAACGACGACCCCTACGGTGAAGGATGGATCTGTTCGATCCGCATGTCGGATCCCGGGGCGTTCGAGACCTTGCTCGACGCCGCCGCGTACCACGCGCTCATCGAGGGCTGAGGCGCACATGTCCTACGTGTTCTGCAACCAATGTGGCCACCGAAATCCGCCCGAGAGCAACTTCTGCTCGAGCTGCGGTGGTCCGCTCGACATGCTCGACGACCGCACCATCACCCTCACGGCGGTCGATCCGCAACAGGAGACCTCCGGCACCGACGACGACGTGGTGGTACCGGTGGGCGAGCTCGAACGAGGGGTCGGCGTGCTCATCGTGCGTGCCGGGGCGCAAGCCGGTTCGCGGTTCGCCCTCGACGGCGACGTCACGGCGCTCGGCCGTCATCCCGAGAGCGAGATCAGCCTCGACGACATCACGGTGTCGAGGCGCCATGCCGAGATCTCGCGCACGCCCGATGGGTACGTGATCACCGACGCCGGTTCCCTGAACGGCACGTACGTGAACCAGGAACGGGTCGAGCGAACACCACTGCATCACGGCGACGAACTCCAGATCGGCAAGTTCCGCCTCGTCTTCTTCGAGCGTTCCGATGGCTGAGCTCACCGACACCGACTATCTCTCGATCGGCGAGGTGCTGGGGCTCCTGCTCGAGGAGTTCCCCGATGTCACGATCTCGAAGATCCGTTTCCTCGAGAGCCAGGGACTCATCGATCCCGAACGCACGCCCTCGGGCTACCGCAAGTTCTACGAGACCGACGTCGAGCTGCTCCGGGTGATCCTCCGGGAGCAACGCGAGAACTACCTCCCGCTGCGCGTCATCAAGGATCGGCTCGACTCCGGTGCCATCGATCCGAGCGGCGAGCTCGCGAAGCCCGAGACGAATCACCAGGGTCACCCAGATCTCCATGACGACATCGGTCGGGACCATCACGATGGCTCGTCGCCCGAGCAGCCCGAGCAGCCCGAGCGGCCCGAGCGGTCCGACGACGTCACCACCGACGCCACCGATGTCGCCACCGACGTCACCACCGATGCCACCGACGTCGACGTCGCCACCGACATCGACGTGCCCCAGAGCTCGGTGGCCGCTCACCCGGCTGCAACCCGGCAGGCGGCGGCCGACACCACCGCCGGGGCGGACCACACGCCGGTGTCGCCGCAGCTGCTGCCCGGGGTGGTGCTCGACCGTGACGAGCTGTGCGGCATGGTGGGATTGACCCCCACCCAGCTCCAGGAGCTCGAGACCTACGGGATCATCACCGGCCGGGGGAGTGGCGCCAACACCGTGTTCGGCGACGATGCGGTCGAGATCGCCAAGATCGCCGTGCAGTTCCTCCGCGCCGGGGTCGACTCCCGGCACCTCCGGGGCTGGCGCACGGCCGCCGAACGTGAGGCGTCGCTGTTCGAGCAGCTCATCACTCCGAGGCTCCGACAGCGCAATCCCGAGTCACGGGCCGAGGCGGTCGAGTCGTTGCGCCACCTGGAGGAGCTGGGCGGCAGGTTCCGCACTGCGCTCATGCGCACGGCCCTGCGCCACCACATCGACGGGTGAACCGTTGTACGCTGACCACGTGATCCGCATGGAACTCGTGGGCGTCCGGGTCGAGATCCCGGCCAACACCCCGATGGTCCTCCTGCGCGAACAGCAGGGTCGCCACCGGCTGCTGCCGATCTACATCGGCAGCCCTGAGGCCACCTCGATCCACTACGCCCTCGAGGGGGTGGTGCCGCCCCGCCCGCTCACCCATGACCTGTTCCTGAGCACGCTCGAGAGCCTCGGGGCCACCCTCGACAAGGTGGTGGTGACCGAGGTCCGTGAGCACACCTTCTACGCCGAGCTGCACCTCGACACGGCCGAAGGCCCCAAGATCGTGTCGAGTCGGCCGTCCGACGCCATCGCGTTGGCCGTGCGCTGTGAGGCACCGCTCTTCGCGAACGACGATCTGGTCGACGAGGTCGGCCAGGAACCGCCACCCGATCCCGAGGACGACGCCGCCGAGATCATCGACGAGTTCCACGACTTCATCGAGAGCGTCACGCCCGACGACTTTGCGAGCTGACGCATTGACCGGGGCCACCCAGCAGGCGTAGGTTGGGCGGCTCACAGCACCGTAACTACACCGGTGTTGCGCGGGAGGCGACCATGGACGAGATCGGTTACAGCGGCACGCAGGCCGCCAAGGTGGTGGGTATCACCTATCGACAGCTCGACTACTGGGCGCGCACCGATCTGATCCGGCCGTCGCTCACCGACGCCGCCGGCAGCGGGAGTCGTCGGCGGTACTCCTACACCGATCTGCTCGAGCTCCGGGTGATCAAGACCCTGCTCGACGCCGGGATCAAGCTCGAGTCGGTGCGCGAGGTGTTCAGTTACCTCCGCGAGCACGTGACCGACGACATCGCCTCGGCGCACCTCGTGATCAGCGGCAGCACGGTGGTGCTGTGCGACGGTACCGAGCTCATCGACGTACTCAACAAGGGCCAGGGGGTGCTCAACGTGCTGTCGCTCGCCAGCGTGAAGGACGACATCGACGTGCAGCTCGACGAGCCCGCCGCCAGCGCAGCTGCGACCGCTGCTCGCAACGCCGGATGACCGATCGGCGCTCGCCCCTCGACGGCGTGCACCGACGTTCGGGCGCCAAGATGGCGTCGTTCGGTGGCTGGGAGATGCCACTCGAGTACGCGGGCACGATCGCCGAGCATCTTGCGTGTCGTCAACGGGCCGCCATGTTCGACGTCTCGCACCTCGGCACCGTGCGGGTCGAGGGCCGCGATGCCTACGAGCGACTGCAGGCGACGCTCACGAACGATCTCGGCAAGATCGGACCGGGACGTGCGCAGTACACCCACCTGCTCGATCACGACGGGTCGGTGCTCGACGACATCATCGTGTGGTGGCACCGCGACGGTCAGCAGGACGGATCGAACGAGGGACGGACCAACGAACAGACGTTCGACGTGATGCCCAACGCGTCGAACACCGCCGGCGTGCTCGACGCCCTCGGTGGTCGCGACATCACCCACGAGCGGGCCGTGATCGCGGTCCAGGGCCCGGCGGCGCGTGAATTGGTGGCCACCGTGGTGCCGGGCGCCGACGAGATCCGACGTTTCCACGTCGGGCGTGTCGAGTGGCGGGGGAGCGAGCTCACCGTCGCCGGCACCGGCTACACCGGTGAGGACGGTGTCGAGCTCGCCGTGCCCGTGGGTCAGGCCGAGCAGCTGTGGGGCGCCCTCGCCGACGCAGGCGTCGCGCCAGCCGGTCTCGGCGCGCGTGACACGCTGCGTCTCGAGGCGGCGCTCCCTCTGCACGGCCACGAGCTCGGGTCGGGTATCACGCCGCTGCAGGCAGGACTCAGCTGGGTGGTGGCGTTCGACAAGCCGACATTCCGCGGTCGTGACGCACTCCTGGCCGAGCGAGAGCGCGGCGTGCACCGCCATCTCGTGGGGATCGCCACCGTGGGGAGGCGGCCACCCAGGGCCGGATGCGAAGTGCTGGTGGGCGGTCAGCGAGTCGGAGAGATCACGTCGGGCAACTACTCGCCCGTGCTCGAACACGGCATCGCGCTCGCGTTCGTGACCCCCGAGATCGTCGCGCCCAGCGCCGTCGACGTGGTGGTGCGGGGCTCGGTGCTCAGCGGCAACGTGGTCGAGATCCCGTTCGTGAGCCGCTGAACACCCGTCAGCGGGGCGGTGCCGCCTTCTTCGCCGCGGTCTTCTTCGCGGCGGCCTTCTTCGCCGCGGTCTTCTTCGCCGCGGTCTTCTTCGCGGCGGTCTTCATCACAGCCGGCTCGGTGGCCGGCGGGTCCGGGTCGACAACGGTCGCGGGTCGACGGAGGCCGAACATGCCCCCGGCGGTCTCGGCGAAACTCGTGAGTGGGCCGAGACGGCGACTCACGTCACCCATGATGCCGACGAACTCGTCGAGGCGCTGAGGGAGTATCCGGAACGCCGGCGAGCTCAGCGTCTCGGCGATCTGGATGGCCGGCCCACCAACGGTGTCGAGCAACTCGTCGGCGGTGGTGATCGTGCGGGTGAGTCGCGGCACCATCGCACGAACCGGCTCCTCGACGTCGGCCAGGAGCCGGTTGACGCGCTCGGCCGACTCGTTGAGGTTCTCCATCGTGGCGTTCAGGTTCTCGACGGTGCGGAACAGATCGTCCACCCCACGCCGGAACTGCTCGTACGAGCGGATCCCACTGGCGAGCGGCGCCGCGAGGAGGTTGATGACATCACCGAGAGGATCGCTCGGGGGGGTGCTGTGGAGCTGCTCGTCGTCCATCGTCCCGACGCTACTGCGCGCCGTCTGATGCGGCGGCGTAGGCCAGTCCGTCGGCGTACGCCTCGAGGGGCTCACAGCTGCACACGAGGTTGCGATCGCCACCAGCCGCATCGATCCGCGAGACGGGTGCGAAGTACTTCGCGGTCCGCAGCGAGTCCAGAGGGAACGCCCCGAGCGATCGGGGGTAGGCGCGGTCCCAGTGGTCGATGAGGTCTTCGGCGGTGTGCGGTGCATGGCGGAGCGGGCTCTCGTCGATGGTCCACTCACCGGCGGCCACCCGGTCGATCTCGGACCGGATCGCGAGCATCGCCTGACAGAACCGGTCGAGTTCGGCGAGACTCTCGCTCTCGGTGGGCTCGATCATCAACGTTCCCGCGACCGGGAAGCTCATGGTGGGGGCGTGGAACCCGTAGTCGATGAGCCGCTTGGCGACGTCGTCGACGGTCACGCCGGTGGCCTTCGTGAGCGGGCGGAGATCGATGATGCACTCGTGCGCCACCCGACCGTGCCGGCCGCGATAGAGCACCGGGTACGCCTCGCCGAGTCGGGCCGCCACGTAGTTGGCGCTCGCGATCGCGACGGCGGTGGCACGGGTGAGCCCCTCGCCGCCCATCAGCGCGAGATAGACCCACGGGATCGGCAGGATCCCGGCCGACCCGTACGGTGCCGCCGCCACGGGTCCGACGTCGCCCCGTCCCGGCAGGAACTCGGCGAGATGCTGGCGGACGGCCACCGGGCCCACCCCCGGTCCGCCCCCGCCGTGCGGGATGCAGAACGTCTTGTGGAGGTTCAGATGGCTCACGTCGGCACCGAACGACCCCGGCTTGGCGAGACCCACCAGTGCGTTGAGGTTGGCCCCGTCGACGTAGACCTGTCCGCCGGCGGCATGCACCAGCTCACAGAGCTCCACGATCCCCTCCTCGAACACCCCGTGGGTCGAGGGGTAGGTGACCATGATCGCGGCCAGGCGCTCGCCCACCTGGTCGATCCTGACCCGGAGGTCGTCGAGGTCGACGTTGCCGGCGGCGTCGCAGCTGATTACGACCACGTCCATGCCTGCCATCACCGCGCTCGCGGCGTTGGTGCCGTGGGCGCTCGAGGGGATGAGGCAGACGGTCCGGTCGTGGTCACCACGGCTGCGGTGGAAGGCCCGGATGGCGAGGAGCCCGGCGAACTCTCCCTGACTGCCGGCGTTGGGCTGGAGGCTCACCGCCGCGTAGCCGGTGATCTCGGCGAGCTGTTGTTCCAGCTGGTGGATCATCTCCCGGTACCCCACGGTGCAATCATCGGGCGCGAACGGGTGCACGTCGGAGAACTCGGGCCAGGTGATCGGGACCATCTCGGTCGTGGCGTTGAGCTTCATCGTGCACGAGCCCAGCGGGATCATGGTGCGATCGAGGGCGAGGTCCTTGTCGGCCAGTCGTCGCAGGTACCGGAGCATCTCGTGCTCGGTCCGATAGCGGTGGAACACCGACTGACTCATGAACTCGTCGGTCCGACGGTGCTCGTCGGCCAACCCCGGTCGCACCGCGGTGCCGGAGTCGATCGGTGACCCCCCGAGGGCAACACTCAACCTCGACACGAGATCGAGGGTCGATGTCTCATCGAGGGTGAGGCCGATGCGGCGGGCATCGATGCGGCGGAGCAGGATCCCCTCGGCCCGTGCTGACTCGAGGAGTCGATCGGCGTCGACATCGGTGACGGTGAGGGTGTCGAACCAGGTGTCGTGGGCCAGTCGATACCCCGATTCGGTCAGCGCGGTGGCGAGACGTCCCGTCAGGGTGTGGGTCCGTTCGGCGATGCCCCGGAGCCCGTCGGGGCCGTGCCAGGCGGCGTAGAAGCCGGCCATGTTGGCGAGCAGTACCTGGGCGGTGCAGATGTTCGAGGTGGCCTTCTCGCGTCGGATGTGCTGCTCGCGGGTCTGGAGGGCGAGCCGGAGGGCGGGACGACCCTCGGTGTCGGTGCTCACACCCACGAGACGGCCGGGGAGTGCCCGGGAAGCCGATGCCCGGGCCGCGATGAAGCCGGCGTGTGGTCCGCCGAACCCCATCGGGACCCCGAACCGCTGGGCCGACCCGACCGCGATGTCGGCGCCCAGCACGCCTGGCGACCTCATGAGCGTGCAGGCGAGCAGATCGGTGGCCACGATCGCCAGTCCGCCCGTCTCGTGCACCGCGTCGATGGCGGCGACGGGATCGAGCAGGGCGCCCGTCGAGGTGGGCAGGCTGAACACGGCACCGAAGACCGGCGTGGCCGCCAGGTCGTCGAGGTCGTCGAGGTCGCCCACGACCAACTCGATGCCGACCGGCTCGGCCCGCGTGGCGAGTACGGCCAGGGTCTGGGGATGGGTGTCGTGGTGCACGAAGAACCGATCGGATCCGTTGCGGGCCAGACGGCGGGCCATCGTCATGGCCTCGGCCGCGGCGGTCGCCTCGTCGAGCAGGGAGGCGTTGGCGAGCTCGAGCCCGGTCAACTCGGTCACCATCGTCTGGAAGTTCAGCAGGGCCTCGAGACGGCCCTGGCTGATCTCGGGCTGGTACGGGGTGTACGCCGTGTACCAGGCGGGGTTCTCGAGCACGTTCCGTGCGATGACCGGGGGAGTGACGGTGCCGGTGTACCCGGCGCCGATGAGGCTCGTCATCACCACGTTGCGGTCAGCGAGGGCCCGGAGCTCGCGGAGCACCTCGACCTCGGAGCGGGGTGCCCCGAGCGCGAGGGGGAGCCGCTCGCGGATCCCGGCGGGCACCGCTTCGTCGAGGAGTTGCTCGAGCGATTCCACCCCGATGGTGGCGGTGATCCGCTCGAGGTCATCGGCGGTCGGGCCGATGTGGCGGTGCACGAAGTCGACGGGGTGCTCGTGGGATGACTGGGGACTTGACATGTGGGGTCTCCGGCTCGTGGGGCGTCGTTCGACGCCGTCGGGCCCCCGCTGTCATCGGTACCTGAGAGTTTCACCCGTTGCCGGGCTTTCCCCGTCGGCGAGACGGCTCGCGCCGCCTGCTTTCCAGCGTCGCCTCACCCGGTCGGTCCGTGTGCCTGAGAGATTCCGGGGTGGTTGCTCCTTCGGCGCCGACGTCGCGGACCTCGTCGTCCGTGGCGTCGCCTCTCCCGGCCGGGGTCGTCGGCAACCGTCAGGCTACCGCAGGTCAGCGTTGCGGTGGCGGATCGGTCCGCCCACAGCCGTCGATCGCCCTCACCAGCGGGTACGGGTTCACCGCTGCCCCGCCCTTCGGGTGGACCTCGAAGTGCAGATGGGGGATCCCGGCGTTCCCCGTCGTGCCGTTGTAGCCGATGATCTGGCCGGCGCGCACCCGGGTCCCGACCTCGATCCCGTCGGCCACGGCCTGGAGATGGGCGTAGAAGTAGTAGGTGCCGTCGGGGAGGGTGAGTCGCAGCCCGTTGCCGGTGAGCGAGCCCGGACGATCGTGGTACACGTGACTGATCGTGCCGCTCGTGACGGCGTAGATGTACTTGCCCTCCGGAGCGATGATGTCGACGCCCTCGTGGACCCGACCGCCACCTCGAGGCGCGTGCCACGTGTCGGCGAAATGGCAGACGCCCTGGACCGGGAAGACTTCGAGCACGATGCCCTCGGTGGACGGTGGCGGCGGCGGTGTGGCGGCCACGAGCCCGAGCCGGGATGCCGTGGTGGCATCGACCACACCGGTCACGGTCAACCCCTCGCGTCGCTGGTAGTTCATGATGGCGCCGGCCGTCTGGGCGCCGAAGATGCCGTCGGCGCCACCGGGCACCTCGATGCCAGCCTGGAGCAGCGCCTGCTGCAGCGCCCGCACGCGGTCGCCGCGTTCACCGAACGTGGGGTACCCAGTGGATGACCCTCCACCAGAGGTTGAGCCTGAACCTCCACTCGAGCCCGAGTTCGAACCTGAGCTGGTGGCAGGGGCGGGCGGAGCCTGGGCGGCGAGGGCGTCGGCGGTCTGCTGGTCGACCCGACCACTCACCGGGAGATCCCGGCTCGCCTGGAACTCCTTCACCGCGTTGGCGGTGGCGGGTCCGAAGATGCCGTCGTCACCGCCCGGGAACGAGATCCCCGCGGCGAGGAGGGCCTGCTGGAGCGCACGTACGTTGTTGCCGACGGTGCCCGCAGCGAGTCCGGCCAGGGATCGCGTGGCACCACTGGCGCCCGACGACGCCGGGGAGGCCGCGGCGATCGCGGTCGGTGCGCCGAGGGCGGCGGCGGTGGCCGCGTCGATCTCGCCGGTGACCGGGAGTCCCTTGCTGTGCTGGAACTGACGGAGCGCGTTCGACGTCGCCATGCCGAAGATGCCGTCGGCGCCGCCGGCGAACCGGAGTCCGGCGTCGAGGAGTGCCTGTTGGACGGTGGCCACCGCCGGGCCACGGCTGCCCATCGTCAGCCCGATGAGCGGGCTGCCGGCCGCCGCCGGCTGAGCCGGGGCCGCCGCGGGGGCGGACCCGTTGCCGGCCCCGCCCAGCGCGGTCGCGGTCGCCGCATCGACACGACCGGTCACCTCGAGCCCGTTCGACTGCTGGAACGAGGAGACGGCCGCGGCCGTCATGGCCCCGAAGACGCCGTCGGCGCCACCCACGTTCGGCACGCCGGCGGCCTCGAGCGCCTCTTGGAGCGCCCGCACCCGGGGGCCCACCTTGCCGAGTTCGAGGCCGTTGAAATCACGGGTCCACGACTCGGTGACCCGGGGCGCCGACTCGAGCAGACCGAGGCGGGCTGCCGTGGTCTCGTCGACCACGCCGGTGGCCTCGAGCCCCTGATCGGTCTGGTACTTGCGGAGCGCCGCCACGGTCATCTGGCCGAAGTAGCCGTCGGCGCCACCCACGACCGGGACACCGGCTGCGATGAGCGCACGCTGCACCTGTTCCACCGCTGGCCCCCGCTCGCCCAGCCTGAGGCCCGTGACCGATGTGGCGGGGGCCTCCGACGACGGCCGCTCGGCGGTGGCGATCGAGGGGGTGAGGAAGGTGACGGGTCCGAGCGCGAGCACGGTGGCCGCCGCCACGGCAGTGGCGAGGGACTGTCGACGAGAGCGGCGGGGGACGGATGTGACGATCATTGGGGCTCCTGGTTCCGGGACGTCATTGGAATCGGTCGATGACGCCGACGGCTGGAACCGATCGCCACGTGAATTCGAGGGCGTCACGGGTGCCGGCAACCCTGAAGTGGAGCTTCAGTCTCGGCGAGGGGAGTGTCAGTTCCGTCGGATACGCGAATCAATTGACATAACGATGATTATGGGCGTTGTGCACCAGCGTCGTCGGGAGGGGCCAGCTCCCGGTCCCTGAGCGGGATCGCCGCCACCAGGAGCCACTCGACCATCTCGCGCAGTTCAGGAGCACTGGCGTTCGTGCCGGCGGCATCGAGGTCGCGACGCACGTCGTCCACGGCGCAGGCCAACACGTACAGCTCGTCGTGCAACGAGTCGAGCTCTGCCCGGGCGATCACCAACTCGTCATCGGCCAGCTCGAGCTCGCGAGCCCGCTGTCGGGCGACCCAGTCCCACTGCCGGCAGCGCTGGGAGCAGAACTGGCGCGGCCGACCACGTCCGCCGCGATCCGGGAGGACTCGCCGGCACCAACGACACCGCCTCGGTTCCGTCGGGTTGATTTCCGTCATGACGAAAGTATGGCCGCACCCGGACTGCGGCGGTTCACGGGTCGACGAGCGAGCCCCCGTCGGTCCAGGCCGACTCGACGGCATCGAGGCGACCCGGTGCCGTGCGGCGGAGATGGCTCGCGGTCTCGGTCACGAACAGATCGAGCAGGGCCAAGGTGCCGACATGGCTGTCGAAGGGCCCCACCGCTCCCGCCGAGATCACGAAGGTGCGCGCGGCCGATCCTGCCAGTGGCGACAGCAGGCTGTCGGTGAGCGCCACCACCCAGCACCCGCGACGGTGTGCGTGCTCGACGGTGTCGAGCACCCAGCGGTCGTACCGGCGCACGTCGAGCACCACCAGCGTCGCTCCGGTCGGCAGGAGTGCCAGCGCCCGCCGCACCGCTACGTCGTTGCCGCAGATCGTGTGCACATCGGGCCGCAACGAGGAGAGATCGCTCACGAACTGTTGCGCCACCCCCGTCGAGGCGTCACCCGACACCATGGCGACCGGATGTCGCAGATCGCCGAGGTGTCCGACCACATCGGCCACGGCCGCGGCCTCGGCCCGCTCGAGGGTGCCCTGGACGTTCGACAGCTCCACCGCCGCGTGGGCCTCGACCACGCCGCTGCCCGACTGCTCGCGGATCCGCTCGGACGCGGGTCGGAGCTGGTGGACCAGTTCGCGGCGGATCGACTCCTGCAGCTCGGTGAAGCCCTCGTACCCCAGCTTGGTGGCCAGCCGGACCACCGTTGCGGCACCTGCACCGGCCGCCGTGGCCAGTTCGGCCACCGTGCCGAAGCCGATCGACTGGGGTGCCGCGAGGACCACCTCGGCCACTCGTCGCTCGGCGGCGGTCAAGCGGTCGTGCTCGGCCCTGATCCGTTCTGCCGCGGTGCGTTCGTTGCTCTCCCCCGGTCGCATCTCCCGACCATAGGCGCGTCCGACCAGTCTCGACAGGATGTTCCGAACATGATAAAATCTGGAAGAGATGTTCCAGACTGTCGCTCGTCCCACGCATCCCGCGCCGCTCCAGATCGTCACATCCGCCGATGACTGGCGCGCCGTCGCTCCCCCGCTCGACCAACGCGACCATCTCGACCATCTCGACCATCTCGACCTCGACGAGCCGTTCGTGAACGCGGCCGGCAGCGCTGCCCGGCTCCTCCCGCCCGCGGTGCACGACGCGCTCGTGGCCTTCGCCGACCGCGGTCACCGCTCGGGCGCGCTGTTGATCAGGGGCGTCGACGTGGGTGCCGTCCCGCCCACTCCCCCGCGGCCGGCGGCGCACCGGCCCGAGCACCGGCGTTCGGAGTTCGCGCTCCTCACCGTGGCCCGCCGGCTCGGGCAACCCGTGGGATACGCTCCCGAGCACGGCGGACACGTGGTGCAAGACATCGTGCCCACCCCCGAGAGCACCGGACGCCAGGTGTCGACGTCGTCCGACGTGGAGCTGATGTTCCACACCGAGACGGCGTTCCATCCGCACCGGCCCCGCTACCTGCTCCTCCTCTGCCTCCGTGGTGATCCCGCCGCGGCCACCACCCTGGCCTCGGTGCACGAGCTCGTGCGACACCTCGATCCGCGCACGGTCGCGATCATGTTCGAACCCCGGTTCCGCACGGCGGTCGACGAATCCTTCCTGGGTGGACGCACGAACGAGCTCGGTCCGCCTCGTCCGCTGCTCGAGGGCACCGTCGACGAGCCCTCCTTCGTGTTCGATGCCGACCTCATGGTCGGGACCGACACCGAGGCCGACGCCACGGTTCGGGAGGTGGCCGAGTTGATCTCGCACCATCACGCGTCGGTCGTGCTCGAAGCCGGCGACCTGCTGGTGATCGACAACAACCTGGCGGTGCACGGACGCTCACCGTTCACACCCCGCTTCGACGGCACCGACCGCTGGCTGCAGCGCACGTTCGTGGTGCCCGATCTGGCACCGAGTGCCGGCGAACGCACCGGTCGGGTCATCACGACGGTGTTCGGCCGCGACGCCATACTGGGTGCGTGACCTCGCTCCCCCCACCCGCACGAGCCTTCGCCAGCGACAACGCCGCCGGGGCCCATCCGGCGGTGCTCGAAGCGGTCACACGGGCCAATGACGGTCACGTGCTGGCCTACGGCGACGATCCGCACACGCGAGAGTGCGAAGGGCGTTTCCGCGACCTCTTCGGAGCTCCGGTCGAGACGCTGCTCACGTTCAACGGCACGGGCGCCAACGTGCTGGCGCTCGCTTCGATGCTGGGCCCCGCCGAAGCGGTGGTGTGCACCGACTGGGCGCACATCGCCGTGGACGAGACGGGAGCGCCCGAGCGCGTGCTCGGCTCGAAGCTGATCGACCTGACGACCACCGACGGCAAGCTCCGACCCGATCAGCTCCGCGAGCTCGAACATCTCCGCGGGGTGCAGCACCACGCCCAGCCCGGTGTGGTGTCGATCACCCAGAGCACCGAGCTCGGTGGTCTCTACACCGTCGACGAGATCGCCGAGCTCTGTGACGTCGCCCACTCGATGGAGATGACCGTGCACCTCGATGGCGCCCGGATCGCCAACGCCACGGCGGCGCTCGGTGGCGGGGTCGAGACGCTCCGGGCCTTCACGATCGACGCCGGGGTGGACGTGGTCAGTTTCGGGGGGACCAAGAACGGTCTGCTCGGGGGCGAAGCCGTCGTCTACCTGGATCCGACGCTCGCCCGGTCGGCCCGATACCTGCGCAAGCAGGTCACCCAGCTCCCGTCGAAGATGCGCTTCATCGCCGCGCAGTTCAATGCTCTGCTCGACCGAGATCTGTGGATCCGGTCGGCGGAGCACGCGAACGCGATGGCCCGTCTGCTCCATCAGCTCACGCTGGACGTTCCCGGCATCGAGTACGACGCCCCACCGGCGGTCAACAGCGTCTTCCCGTGCCTGCCACCCGATGCCATCGAGCCACTCAGGGCGTGGTGCTTCTTCTGGGACTGGGACGTGTCGCGTCACCAGGTCCGGTGGATGACCGCCTGGGACACCACCGATGACGACGTGAGGACCTTCGCCGAAGGTGTCCGGCACATCCTTGCAGGATGCAATTGACTGATCGTTCAGTTGGCGCTACGGTCAACATCGTCCGATATCGAGCGTGCAGGGGGCACCGATGGCAGCAGTCGAGATCGTCATCACACGGGAAGAGACCGACGACGATTGGATGCGCCGAGCCGCCTGCAAAGGGCTCACCCACCTGTTCTTCCCGGCTCCCGCCGAGCGACCGCAGGCCCGCGAGCGTCGTGAGGCCACGGCGCGCCAGGTGTGTGCCGGTTGCGTGGTGAACGACACCTGTCAGGTCTACGCCCGCGATCACCACGAGTACGGCTTCTGGGGCGGTGAGTCGGAGGACGAGCGCCATGCCGCCGGGTACCGACTGATCGCGCCGATCGGCGTGCGCGCCCGCAACGCCGGCTGAGGCGGGGACGACCGACCACGACCGGCCACGACCGACTCAGTGTCGCAACACCAGGGCGGCCCACCCTTCACGGTGCAGACGGTCGACCACCTGCATCGGCGCAAGTGCGTCGAGCACGTGATCATGGGCACCCTCGAGCACCCCCGACAGCACCAACACCCCCGACGGCGACGTGACGCGCCGGAGATGGTCGGCGAGATCGATCAACACCGGTGCCAGGATGTTGGCGCAGACGACGTCGAAGGTGCCCTCGACCTCGGCCAGGGGCCGGTTCGACACGGCGATCTTGGCAGCGACACCGTTCAACTCGGCGTTCGCCTCCGTGGTGGGCACCGCCGCGGCGGCCACATCGATGGCCTCCACGTACGAGGCTCCGAGGAGAGCGGCGCCGATCGCGAGCACACCGCTCCCGCAGCCGATGTCGAGCACCGTGGCGTCGGGCCAGAGCACCCCGCTGACGGCACGCAGCGTGAGCACGGTCGTGGGATGGTCGCCCAGGCCGAACGTGGAGCCGGGCTCGATGCGCACCACGGTGATGCCGGGCTGATCGGGCTCCTCGACCCAGGCCGGCACCACGACGAGGTCGGGGGTGATCCACGACGGCACCGCGTGGCGACGCCACTCGCCCGCCACCGACTCGTCGACCTCGATGGTGTGCCATCGCCAACGTGACGGGAAGCCCTCGGCCGCCCGAGCGACCTGATGCGGATCGTCGCCCATCGTGGTCCACAGCTCCACCAGGCCATCGTCGGTCTCGGATCGATCGACATCGACCGCCCGCTCCTCGACCGCCATGACCCCGAGCGCCCAGAGCATGTCGGAGGCCACCTCGACCTCGCTGCCCGGAACCGTGACCACCAGGGCGAGCATCAGCCGACCCGCCGGAGTCCGTTGCGGAAACGACGACCACGCGCCGCGTACGACGCCGCAGCGGACCTGATCTCGTCGGGCCGGGCCCGGTCGGGTTTGATGACGGCGGGAGTGCCGACGGCGAGCGCCCCCGCCGGCACGTCGACGTCGTAGAGCACGACGGCGTTGGCGGCCACGATCGCCCCCGAGCGGACCACGGAACGGTGCAGCACCATCGCACCGTTGCCGACCAGGGACCCGTTCTCGATGGTGCAACCTTCGAGGTGCACGATGTGGCCGATCACACAGTCGTCACCCACCACGGTGGGATCGCGCGGCGTCGTGTGGAGCACGGCGTTGTCCTGCACGCTCGTGCGGGCACCGATGCGGATCTCTCCGTCGTCGCCACGCAGTACGGCTCCGGGCCACACCGTGCTGTCCTCGCCGATCGTGACCGATCCGATCACCACCGCATCGGGGTGGACATAGGCCGAGGGATGGATCTCGGGGACCTGATCGTCGAGAGCGTAGATCGGCACACCGTCGACGGTACCCGAGCCGGCGATCGACAATGGAGTTTCACGAGGGCGAACCGGTACGGTTTCGACCCATGTCCCGCAGGATCGATATCGAGCTGACGAGTTCGCAGCCGGACGGCTCGTGGACCTGGCGCGCCGCTGGCGCACGGGTCCCCAAGGGCGTCCTCGACGGGGGGATCCTGCCCGAGGGCGCCCGTGTGGGCGACGAGTTCAAGGTCGAGGTGAATCAGGAGATCGACGGCATCACGGTGCTGAGCGTGGTGCAGGGCCGCGAGAAGGTCGAGCGCACCGAGGTACTCGAGCTCCTCGTGGGCGACGAACCCTTCGAGCCCGTCACCCAGCAACTCGCGAAGAAAGAACGCGGCCAGCGTCGCGATCGTGACGATCGAGGCCGTGGCCGCCGTGATCGTGGCGATCGTGGTGATCGTGGTGATCGCGGTGATCGCGGTGGACGCGGCGACCGGAGCGACCGTCCCGCCGGCGACGGCGGTGGTCGTGGCGGTGGCGGGGACCGCCGCTCGCGTCCCTCGTTCACTCCGCCGCCCGAGGTCCCGAAACGTCCGAAGGCCAAGCGACTCCGCCCGGGCTCGGCCCGCCGCAACGAGGTGCTGGCCGGTCTGCCCGACGAGCAACGACCGATCGCCGAACTCGCGCTCCAGGGCATGCCGGCGGTGCGTCAGCGGCTCCGCGAGGAGAACCAGCGCTTGACGGCCGACGGCAAGGCGCCGATGCCCGAGGGCAGCGTGATCAAGTTGGCCGAGGACCTCCTCCCCCAGCTGCGTGTGGCCGAATGGCTCGACCGTGCCGAAGCCGCGAAGCGGCAGATCGAACATCTCGACCTCCGTGACCTCCGCAGCGTGCTGGCAGCCGCTGACGATCCGGTGGTGACCCGCGACGAGAGCACCCGGGCGCTGGCGAGCGAGCTGCGCGAGTCGCTGCAACGCAAGCAGGAGGAAGAGCTCCAGCTCTGGTTCGGCGACATCACGACCGCGCTCGACGTCGGTCGGGTGATCCGGGCGCTCCGGCTCTCGTCGCAGCCACCGAAGGCCGGGGTTCCCTTCCCGACCGAGCTGGCGCAGCGATTGGCCGCTGGTGCCAACGCCTCGCTCACACCCACCGACGGCCCCGATCGCTGGGCCGCCGTCCTCGAAGCCGCAGCGTTCTCACCGGTCCGTTCGCTGATCGCTCCCACCGAGGTCCCGGCCACGGTGTCCGCCGATCTCACGGCCACGGTGACCCGTCTCGGACCCGCACTGCCGCAGGTGGCAGCCCTGTTCGGGATCGAGGTCCCGGCTGGCGCCACGATGCCGAAACCGCTGCGGCCCACGTCGCGTCCGAAGAAGGCGCCGCCCTCGGCACCCGCACCGCCAGAGGCCTGACGTGACCGACATCGTCCAGTACGAGACCCGACAGCGGGTGGCCCTGATCACCTTGAACCGACCCGAGGCCCGGAACGCCGTCAACGGGGAGGTGGCCGACGGGCTCGAAGCGGCCGTCGATCGGATGGAAGCCGATCCCGACGTGTGGATCGGCATCCTCTCCGCCAACACCGACGGTCAGTCGTCGCCGGTGTTCTGCGCCGGCGCCGATCTCAAGGCGGTGAACAGCGGACAGGGAGCCACGCTGGCGACCGAGCGTGGCGGCTTCGCCGGATTCGTGTACCGCGAGCGCCGCAAACCGATCATCGTGGCGGTGGATGGTCTCGCCACCGCCGGCGGGTGCGAGATCGTGCTCGCCGCCGACCTCGTGGTCGCATCGTCGCGATCGGCATTCGGACTGGCCGAGGTGAAGCGCAACCTCATCGCTGCGGCTGGTGGCCTCTTCCGCCTGCCGAGAGCCGTCGGTCGTGCTGCGGCGATGGAGGCGATCCTCACGGGTGAGCCGATCCCGGCCACGCGAGCCCACGCACTCGGCCTCGTGTCGCGACTGACCGAGCCCGGCCAGACCCTCGACGAGGCGTTCCGACTCGCCGACCAGATCACCAGCAACGCGCCGCTCGCGGTGTGGGCCAGCCGGGAGATCGTGGTGGCCGCCGACACCGCCGACGACGACACCCTGCGTGCCATGTCGGACCGAGCCATGGGGACGCTGATGCGCTCCGACGACCTGGGAGAGGGCCTCACGGCGTTCATCGAGAAGCGCCCGCCGGTGTGGACCGGCCGCTGAGCGCTACGACCCGTCGAGACGGGTCGACACCACGATGAGCCGGGCCGTGATACCGGCCCGCTCGTAGAGGTTCTTGGTCATCCGGTCGCCGGGGAGCGCCTGCCCTTCGAAGACCGTGGCCCCGGCCTCACGTGCAGCCTCGATCGAGCGAGCCAGCAGTTCATCACCGAACCCGACCTCACGGGCACCTTCGAGCACGTACACCTCATCGACTCGGGCCAGCTCACCGTCGAGCTGGAGCACGAGATATCCCACCGGCACGCCGTCGAGCTCAGCGACGAACACCGGTGTGGCCGAGATGATCTCCGACCAGCCGGCACCACGCACCGGGTGCTCGTCGAGCCAGCGAGCTGCCCCCCGTTGACCGGCCAGCGCCGCGCGAGCGGTCTGCTCGAGCATGAGCAGCTCCGACGAGTCGTCGGGAGTCGCCAAGCGGACGAACGGATCGATCACGTCGTCGACCTGAGTTGGGCGATCCGGTTCAGCACGGTGCGCCGGTTGCGATGGGAGCGCTCGAAGGTGTCGATCGACTCGAGGGCGTCGCGGTCGAGTCCAGGCAGCCGTGCCACGACCTGACCGGCCGCCAGGCTCTCGTAGTCGTCGATCGGGAGCTGGTCCGCGGGTGGGGGTGGGACCAGCAGCGGGACGGCATCGGTGGCACGCTCGGTGGGTGGCCGACCGGCCGGCTCGGCGCGATCGACCGGCCCCCGCAGCGTCGATCCGTCAGCAGCGGGCGGACGCGGCTCGGCGAGCCGACGTTCGAGCTCCCTGCGGCCCTGGTGCACGACCATCTGGCCGATGAAACGCGCCAGTGTGAGGCGCTGTTGCACCCGCTCCTTGCCCAGCTCGACGATCTCGGGGAGTCGCTCGCGCGCCACGACCGCCGCGCCGATCGGGGCGAACAGGGCGAGCTCGATCAGTCGACCGACCGGATCGGGTGCGTCCTGGTCGCCCACCGGGCTCACGTGAAGACGGGGCAGTCGTCGTCGCCCACCGGGCAGCCCGGAGCGTTGGTACGCACGAGCAGGAAACAGTTGTTGCAGAGGATCTCGTCGGCTCGCTTGGGCTGGAGGCGGTCGCCGCTCTCGGTGCGGTCCTCGACCACTTCCTCGTCGTCCTCGTCGTCCTCGTCCTCCTTCGCGACCATCCGGTCCTTCAGGATGCGATCGAGGTCGGCCTCCACATCGTCGGGCGAGACGATGTCGTCGTCATCGTCATCGTCGTCGTCGTCCTTCTTCCGTCGACGCTTCGTGGCCGGCGAATAGGCGTGCTCGTCGTCGTCTTGGTAG
>REDU01000073.1 GCA_007693335.1 Ilumatobacter sp.
CTACTCACCCGACCCCCACCCCGAACTGTCCGCGCCGAACGCCCACATCCGCCTGATCACCACAGACAGTTCGATGGGGTCAGCGGAAGAGATCGCGGCTGGAGTCGCGGAGCACGGGGGCCATGGTGGCCGTGTCGTCGGCGGTCCAGGCGAAGCCCCGGATCACGCCCACGGGCACGCGGCTCGTGTTGCCCTTGACGAGCTCGGCGGCGCCGGCCAGTTCGTCGACCACGCACACCTCCTGCACCCGGAACTCGTGCCCGTGCGGATCGTGCTGACCGATGTAGCTCACCATCGGAGTGATGCCGGCGATGCCGATCGCGATGTCGGTCTGGCCCTCTCGCCACGGCCGCCCGAACGTGTCGCTGATGATCACGGCCGCATCGATCCCCGCTGCACCGAACCCGTCGCGGAGGCGGCGGGCCGACGCATCGGGGTCCGTGGGGAGTACCACGACCCGGTCATGGGCACCGCTGGATGACTGGTCGACCCCGGCGTTGGCGCACACGAATCCGTGGTGGGTCTCGGTGATCAGCACGGGGCCGATCTGGCGCACGACCCGCTTCGACTCGCGCAGCACGATCTCGACCACCCGGGCGTCCTTCTCCCACTGTTCGGACCACCGACGGGCGAATTCCGACGGCTCGACGTCGGCCAGCTCGATCGCTCGGCCCTCGGCCTTCGACACGATCTTGGAGGTGACCACCACGATGTCGCCGTCGGCCACGTCGCCGTGCTCGATGATGAGCGCAGCGAGGTCGTCCCCGGTCACGATCTCGGGGAGTCCGGCCACGCCGGTGATCGTCAGCATCCGGAGGGCCGCGTCACTCCGGCAACGAGCCGAGGAACTCGACGATGGCTGCGGTGACCGGCTCGGGATGGGTCAGGTTGGCGGCGTGAGCGCCCGGCACCGCGACCACCGGACCAGCACCGGACAGGCCGGCCGCGAGCTGTTCGGCGCGCTCCATCGAGATGGCGGTGTCGGAGGTGCCGTGCACGACCAGTGCCGGGCAGGTGATCTCACCGAGACGATCGGTGATGTCGTCGCGCTCGATCAGACAGGCACCCGCGTGCACCAGGGGCTCGGTGGTGCGCTCTTTCCAGATGGCGATCCAGCGGGCGTTCTCCTCCGGCTCGGCGATGATGATGTTGGCGACGATGTCGACCAGTTCGTCGATCGGACCGACCGTGGTCCAGGTCTCGAGCATCTGGCGGTACCCGGCCAGCGTGTCGGGATCGTCCACCCCCGCCTGGGTGTCGAGCAACACCAGCGCCCGCACCCGCTCAGGTGCGAGCAGCGCCGCCCGCAGCGACAGGAAGCCGCCCTGGCTCATGCCGGCGAGAACGGCGCGCTCGACGCCGAGGTGGTCGAGCAGGCCGAGCACATCGGCGGCCGAGTCCCAGTAGGTGAACGGCTCACCGTCGTACTCCGTGTCGCCGAACGCCCGCTCGTCCCAGGTGATCACGCGGTGGGTGTCACGGACGGCCGCGACCTGGGCGTCGAACATCGTGTGATCCATCAAGAAGCCGTGGGAGAACACCACGGGCGGACCGTCGCCGCCGGTGTCGGTGTAGTGGAGGCGCTGTCCGTTCACGTCTGCATACGGCATCTGCCCACCGTACCGCGCCAACATGGACCCATGAGCGACGCCAACTCCCAGGTTTCCGAGATCTTCGACCCGTCCGCCTGGCGCCAGATCGACGGCTTCGACTTCACCGACATCACCTTTCACCGCGCCGTCGACACCGGCACGGTGCGCATCGCGTTCGACCGACCCGAGATCCGCAACGCGTTCCGTCCACACACCGTCGACGAGCTGTACCGGGCCCTCGACCACGCTCGGATGTCGATCGACATCGGCACCGTGCTCCTGACCGGCAACGGTCCCTCGTCGCGCGACGGCGGATGGGCCTTCTGTTCCGGCGGCGACCAGCGCATCCGTGGCCGCGAGGGCTACAAGTACGCCGGCGGCGAGACCGCCGACAGCATCGACCCGGGCCGGGCCGGCCGGCTCCACATCCTCGAGGTGCAGCGACTCATCCGCTTCATGCCGAAGGTCGTGATCTGCGTGGTTCCCGGATGGGCGGCCGGCGGCGGGCACAGTCTCCACGTGGTGTCCGACCTCACACTCGCCAGCCGTGAGCACGCTCGTTTCAAGCAGACCGATGCCGACGTGGCCAGCTTCGACGGTGGGTTCGGTTCGGCCTACCTCGCCCGGCAGGTCGGTCAGAAGTTCGCACGAGAGATCTTCTTCCTCGGTCGGGAGTACACCGCGGACGACGCCCACCGCATGGGGATGGTCAACGCCGTGGTCGACCATGCCGACCTCGAAGCCACCGCACTGCAGTGGTCGCGGCAGATCAACGGCAAGAGCCCCACGGCGCAGCGGATGCTGAAGTACTCGTTCAACCTGATCGACGACGGCCTGGTGGGCCAGCAGGTGTTCGCCGGCGAGGCCACCCGTCTCGCCTACATGACCGACGAGGCGACCGAGGGTCGCGACTCGTTCCTCGAGAAGCGTCCGCCCGACTGGTCGCCGTTCCCGTACTACTACTGAGCGATCCTGTGACCGCTTCCACCCCATGGCCAGCGTCGACATGGCCAGCGTCGACATGGCCAGCGTCGACATGTTGACCGTCGACGATCCGGCCGATCCCCGGCTCGACCTCTTCCGTCGGAACGATCGCGGCCTCGCGGGCCGGGCCGACCGGCGCGACGATGCCGGCGCCGGACACTTCCTGGCCGAGGGCGATCTCGTGGTCGAGCGGGCCCTCGATGCCGGCTGCACGGCGGTCGCCGCACTGGTCGACCCCGACCGGGTGCCCGATGTGGCACACCGGCTCGACGCCGTCGTCTACACCGCAGGACCTGAGGTGCGACGAGCCGTCACCGGGCTCGGCATGCTGCACCCGGTCGTCGCCGTCTTCGAGCGACCCGCCCGCCGTTCGGCGGCCGACCTCGTGGCCGGATGCGATCGACTCGTGGTGCTCGAGGGGGTCGACAACCCAGCCAACGTCGGGGCGATCGTACGCAATGCCGCTGCGCTGGGCTGGGACGGCCTGCTGCTCGACCACACCAGCTCCGATCCGCTCGCGCGCCGAGCACTACGCGTCGCGATGGGCACGGCGTTCACGCTCCCCCACGCCCGCACGAGTGATCTCGCCGGCGCGCTCACCGACGCGTCCGACATGGACCTGATCGCGCTGACCCCCGCCGCGGATGCGACCGACCTCGCCGAACTCCGCATCGCCGAGCGGCGCGCGCTGCTGATCGGATCCGAACGCGCCGGTCTCTCGGCCGAGCTCCTGACGATCGCCACCCACTGCGCCCGCATCCCCATGGCGGGCGGCGTCGACTCCCTGAACGCCGCTGCCGCCTCGGCCATTGCGTGCTACGCGCTTCGCCGATAGACACCACACCCGTGACCCCCACCGCCGTGATGCTGCTGTCGTGTCCTGATCAGCAGGGTGTGGTGGCGGCCACGGCGGCGTTCATCGCCGCTCACGACGGCAACATCGTGCACGCCGAACAGCACGTCGACCCGGTGGAGGGGGTGTTCTTCCAGCGGGTCGAGTTCGAGCTGGACGACTTCGGAGTCGCACGTGACGAGATCGCGACGGAGTTCGCCCCCGTGGCCGAGCGGTTCGGCATGCGCGTCGACCTCCGGTTCACCGACGAGCCGCTCCGACTGGCGATCCTGGCGTCACGTCATCCGCACTGCCTCTACGACCTGCTCACCCGCTGGCGCACGGGCGAGCTCCACACCGACCTCCGGGTGGTGATCGCCAACCATCCCGATCACGCCGGTCTCTGCGAACACCTCGGGGTGCCGTACGAATACCTGCCCGTCACGCCCGAGACCAAGCGCGAGCAGGAGACCCGGATGCTCGAAGTGCTCGGCCACCACGACGTCGACCTGGTCGTGCTCGCTCGGTACATGCAGATCCTGTCGCCCGTGATGATCGATGCCTACCCGCACCGGATCATCAACATCCACCACTCGTTCCTGCCGGCCTTCGTCGGGGCCAACCCCTACCGCCAGGCTCACGACCGGGGTGTGAAGCTGATCGGCGCCACCGCTCACTACGCCACCACCCAGCTCGACGAAGGTCCGATCATCGATCAGGAGACCGTGCGGGTGAGCCACCGCGACGACGTGGGCGGACTCACCCGCAAGGGGCGTGACCTCGAGACCACGGTGCTCGCGCGCGCCGTGCGGGCGCATCTCGGGCACCGGGTGCTCGTCTACGGCCGCAAGACGGTCGTGTTCGAGGGCTGAAACCGGTCCGACTCAGTCGGCCAGGGCCCGACGGACGACGTCGAACGTCTCGAGCGCGGCCATCGCGGCGTCGGCGCCCTTGTTGCCCGCCTTGCTGCCGGCACGCTCGAGCGCCTGGTCCATCGTGTCGACGGTGACGATGCCGTTCGTGACCACCACACCGGTGTCGAGCGCGACCCGAGCGAGCCCGGCCGCGCTGTGGTTCGCCACCACCTCGAAGTGATAGGTGGCCCCGCGCATCACCGCGCCGAGGCCGACGACCGCGTCGTAGCGGCCGCTCTCGGCCAGGGCCTTGGCGACCATCGGGATCTCCCACGCACCCGGCACCCACACGGTGTCGACGGCGTCATCGGCCACGCCATGACGCACCAGCACGTCACGGGCCCCGTGTTCGAGACGGCCGACGATGAGGTCGTTGAAGCGGCTGCACACCAGTGCGACACGCAGGTCGGTGCCGTCGAGATGGCCGTGGAAGGTGGTCATGAGTTCTCCAGGATGTCGGTGATGCCGGCGTCGACAGCGGTGTCGACAGCGGTGTCGGCAACGGTGTCGAGGTCGGGGACAGAGTCGGGAAGGGTGTCCATGGGCGCCGGATCCGGCGGCAGATGGTGTCCCATCCGATCGCGCTTGGTCTCGAGGTACTGCTTCGCCTCGGGGTGCACGGGCACGTGCAACGGCACCCGTTCGGTGATGGAGAGGCCGAACCCGTCGAGGCCGCCGTACTTGGCGGGGTTGTTCGTCAGCAGCCGGATGGTCGACAGACCCAGGTCGGCCAGGATCTGGGCGCCGACGCCGTACTCACGGCTGTCGACGGGGAGTCCGAGCCGGAGATTGGCGTCGAGCGTGTCGGCGCCCTCGTCCTGCAGCGCGTACGCGCGGAGTTTGTGGGTGATGCCGATGCCGCGCCCCTCGTGCCCGCGGAGGTACACGATCACGCCGTGGCCGTCGTCCTGGATGCGGCGCATGGCCTCGTGGAGCTGGGCGCCGCAATCGCACTTCACGCTCGAGAACACATCGCCGGTCAGGCACTCGCTGTGGACCCGCACGAGCACGTCGTCCCGACCGGCCACATCACCTTTCACGAACGCGAGGTGCGTGTCGCCCCCGTCCACGTGGCTCTGGAACGCATAGCACTGGAACTCGCCGAACTCGGTCGGCACCCGGGCCACGGCGGTACGGGTGATCAGCTTCTCGGTGCGCCGGCGATAGCGGATCAGGTCGGCGATCGAGATCAGCAGCAGCCCGTGCTGATCGGCGAAGTCCCGCAGATCGGGCACCCGCGCCATCGTCCCGTCGTCGCGCACCACCTCGCACAGCACCCCGGCCGGGTTCCGGCCCGCCAGTCGCGCCAGGTCGACGGCCGCCTCGGTGTGCCCGGCCCGCTTGAGCACACCTCCGGCGCGGGCCCGGAGCGGGAAGATGTGACCCGGACGGTTGAACTCGGTGGCACCCACCGTGGGATCGGCCAGCGCCAGCAATGTGGCCGTGCGATCGGCCGCGGAGATCCCGGTGGACGTGCCCTCGCGAAGGTCGACGCTCACCGTGAACGCCGTGCCCTGGGCCTCGGTGTTGCCACCCGGCGGCACCATGAGCGGCAACCGGAGGTCGTCGCAGCGCTCGTCGGTGAGACCCACGCAGATCACGCCCGAGGTGTGTCGCACGAAGAACGCGATGCGGTCCTCGGTGGCGGCATCGGCGGCCATGATCAGATCGCCCTCGTTCTCGCGGTCCTCGTCGTCGGCCACGACGACGATCTCACCGCGGCCGATCGCGGCGATGGCGTCGTCGATGCGGTCGAACGCGGCTTCGGCCGTCGATCCGTCGGGGGTGTGGGATGTTCCGTTCACTCGGGGTCCTCTCGGGTGGTGGCGCCGGTGAACGGCGCGAGCATGCGTTCGACGTACTTCGCGATCACGTCGACCTCGAGGTTGACGAGGTCTCCCGGTCGCTTCGACCCGAGCGTGGTGACGGCAGCGGTGTGGGGGATGATGGCCACGGTGAACCCGTCGTCGAGCGGCTCGACCACGGTGAGGCTCACACCGTCGACGGTGACCGACCCCTTCTCGACGAGGTAGCGGTTCAGCGCTGCCGGTACCTTCACCCGCAGATCGGGCACGGGATCGACCACCTCACCCACCGCATCGACGTGTCCCTGCACGAGATGGCCGCCGAGACGTTGATCGGCTCGCACCGCCCGCTCGAGGTTGACCGGGTCGCCGATCGCGGTACGGGCGAGGCTGGTGCGCCCGATGGTCTCGTCGGACACATCCGCCTCCCACCAGTCGGTGCCATGGGCCACCACCGTGAGGCAGCAGCCGTTCACCGCGATCGAGTCGCCGAGCGCGACGTCGGCGAGCACCTCGGTGGCTGCGATGCGCAGCCGATGGTCGCCGAACGACTCGATACGACCAAGCTCTTCCACGATGCCGGTGAACACCTCAGCGCTCCCCGCCGGTCGAGTGGACGGACACGCTGTCGGACACGGCAGTGCTGGGCATGGGGTCGCTCCTGGTGTGGGGGACGAGATCGAGACGGAGGTCGTCGCCGACGCGGCGGACGTCGGCGAAGCGGCCCCGCCAGGCGTCGGCGAGCGACGGTGTGGTGGGACCTGCGAGCACGGGCACCATGTCGCTGCCGCCGAGCAGCGCCGGGGCCACGTAGAACACGTACCGGTCGATCAGATCGAGATCGTGGAACGAACGCAGCAACCGCGAGCCGCCTTCGACCATCACCTGCACCACTCCACGTCGACCGAGCTCGTCCAACAGGGCGTCGAGGGTGTCGTGCCACTCGATGCAGGGCCGCATCCGTGCATCGTCGGGTGCGTGGCCCACCACCACCCGCAGCGGGTCGCGACCTTCGACGTGACGCACCGTGAGCGACGGATCGTCGGCGCGGACCGTGCCGGCGCCCACCACGATGGCGTCGCTCTCGGCCCGGAGGCGGTGAGCGTCGGTGCGTGCTGCCTCGCCCGTGATCCACTGCGACGATCCATCTGGTGCGGCGATGGCGCCGTCGAGTGTGACGGCCGTCTTCGCGACCACGAACGGTCGGCCGGTGCGGCGGTGGTGCAGGTATGGCTCGAGTTGTTCGGCAACGGCCTCGGCCGACACCCCTTCGCTCACCTCGATGCCGGCGCCACGCAGCGCACGCATCCCCGAGCCGGCCACCTTCGGGTCGGGATCGACCACTCCGACCACCACACGGGCCACCCCGGCGACGATCACGGCGTCGACGCACGGCGGTGTGCGGCCGTGGTGCGAGCACGGTTCGAGCGTCACCACGAGCGTGCCATCGCGGGCCAGATCGCCGGCCTCGTTCAGCGCCGCCACCTCGGCGTGCTGGCCGCCGGGTGGCTGGGTCGCACCTGTACCCACGAGCCGGCCGGCCTCATCGAGCACGACGGCACCCACCCAGGGGTTCGGCGAGGTGCGCGTGCGGACGGTGGCTGCCCGTCGCATCGCCTCGTGCATCGCTGTCGTGTCGTCCATGTGGTGTCCGCTCCGTTGGGGAACATGGCGACACAGCGTCGCGACGGCGCGCCCTGGCAGGCGCGTCCGGCGGACGCTCCGTCACCCTGCTCCCATCCGGACTGTCACCGTCGGCCCCGGAGTTCCACCGGATCGGCCCTCCGTCGACTGGACGGAGGGTTCGCGGGCTGTCACCGCCGGTCGGGAATTGCACCCAACCCCGCAGGGGTATCGATTGTGCCCATCATGTTACCCGTCGACGGCGCTGAGGGACCCGATCGAGCGATCCGCACCGCACCGCGGTGCGCCGGTATCGTCGCGCGGGTGACGGCACCTCTGCCCCCAGATCGCCCACCAGGACGTGCCCCGATGAGATCTGGTCGCTCGGGCGACGGGTTCATGCGGTGCAGCGACGGCCACATCCGTTGGGGGCTCCACGGCGCGGCCGGCGTGGTGTTCGTGCATCGCGGTGCCGACGGCCACCCGTACGTGATGTTGCAGAAGCGCTCGGCCATGGCGCACGAGGGCGGCACCTGGTCGTGCGCCGGAGGCGCGCTCGACCTCGGCGAGACGCCACTCGAAGGTGGCCTCCGCGAGGCATCCGAGGAGGTGGGGAACATCCCACCCGACGCTCGCCCGATCGGTCACTACGTGTTCCGGCCGGCCGACGACTGGCACTACACCACCGTGGTGGTCGAGGTGACCGAACGCTTCGGCGATTCGATCAACTTCGAGACCGACGCGGTCGGCTGGTTCACCCCCGACGAGGTCGAGAGCCTGGCCACCCACGTCGGCTTCTCCGCGGCCTGGCCCCACCTGCGCCGCATCATCGAGACGGCCGACTGACGGCGACGGCGACGGCGACGGCGACGGCGACGGTGCTGACGACAGCGGTCAGCCGACCGGACGACGATGCACCGTGACCACGTACCCCGTCGGCTCATCCGGTCGGTCGACGAACGGCTCGCGCTGCCAGCCCGCGTGCCGTTCCGCCGCCACCAACCCGGCCCCGGAGCACCAGCGTTCGAGATCATCCACCGTCGGCCAGCCGGGAGCGAGCGTGGAACCGACCACCAGCACACCATCGACGCGGACGTGCCGTGCCATCGCCGCGACGATCCCCGCACGGTGCACCGGATCGGCGAAGGGCAGCACGTTCCCCGCCATCACCACCACGTCGAACTCGCGCCGGAGGTCGACCTCGGCCAGATCGGCCATCACCCATTCGAGATCGGGGGCGCGCCGTCGTGCCCGCTCGAGCAGGTCCGGATCGAGATCGACGCCCACCACCGCCACCCCGCGCCGGGCGAGCTCGATGGCCACCCGACCCGTGCCGCATCCGGCGTCGAGCACCGTGTCCGGGGCGAACGACATCACGAAGTCGGCCTCCCCGTGCACATCGTGACCCTCGGCCGCCATCCGATCCCACCGGGTGTCGTATTCGTCGAGGTCGGTCGTGGCCCGGAACGAGCGCCACGCCGCGGAGAACCGCTCGCGCGGATCGAACCGGGTCACGATGACGCCGGGGTGCGTGCTCGACGGCGACGGGTGGTGCCGCCGGCCGACGGCTCCCACCGGAACCGGGTGACCGCCACGAACGCTCCGCCCACACCCCAGAGTGCGATGAATCCGAGCTCCGGCCAGTTGAACGCCGGTGCCTCCACCAGCGGATTGAACGCGTCCTGGAAGCTCGTCACGAACGGCTTCAGCGGGAAGATGTCGCCGATCAGCGCCAGCCACCGCGGTGGATCCTGGATGGCGACGAACACGTTCGAGACGAACGCCAGCGGCAGGATCGTGGCGTTGGCCACGGCCGAGGCCGCGCTCGCCGATGGCACGAGCGCCGCCACGGCCATGCCGAGCGCGGCGAACGCGGCCACCCCCACCACGAACGTGACGATCGCTGCGGGGAGCTTGTCGGCCTGCACCTCGAGCCCGTAGGCGACGACCCCCAGACCGAGCATGATCACGACGCCGACGGCCGCGATCACCACCGACGACCCCACCGCACCCGCCACGTAGACCGAGGTGGGGAGCGGGGTTCCACGCCAGCGCTTGAGCACACCCTCGTCACGCCGGATCGGCACCATGTTGGCGAGGTTGGTGTAGGTGGCCGACACGGCGGCGAACACCGCCAGAGCACCCGTGTAGAACTGGCGCATCGGCCACTCACCCCCGTCGGTCATCACGGTGACGTCACCGAACAGCGCATTGAAGATGACGAGCATGATCAACGGCAGTGCGAGCGTGAAGAAGACACCGACCGGCACCCGCACGAACAACAGCAGCTGGTAGCGGATCTGCGCGACGATCAGACCGGCGGTCGACGGGAACGATCCGCTCATCCGATGTCCTCGGGCTCGCCGTTCGTCGTCTGCTCGCTGGTCGACAGCTGGAGGAACACATCCTCGAGCGATGGACGGTGAACCGACAACGAGTGCAGCTCGATGCCCTGCTCGAGCGCCCAGGAGGTGATCGCATGCAGGTCGGCGGTGGGCGTGGACGACCTGAAGTCGACCCGTCCGTTCTCTCCGGCCGCGAGCGGACCCAACCCCGGGAGCGCTGCGGTCAGGGCACCGCGATCGGAATCGGGCGGCAGCACGAACGACACGACCGTCGCGGGAGCGGCACCGATGAGTTCATCGGGGGTACCTTCGGCCACCATCGATCCGTTCACCATCACCCCCACCCGGTCGGCCAGCTGCTCGGCCTCGTCGAGGTAGTGCGTGGTGAGCAGCACGGTGGTGCCGTCGGCGCACAGCGACCGCACGAGGTCCCACGATCTCCGGCGGGCGGCGGCATCGAAGCCCGTGGTGGGCTCGTCGAGGAACACCAGGTCGGGTCGTCCCACGATGCCGAGCGCCAGGTCGATCCGGCGACGCTGCCCGCCCGACAGCGACCCGATGCGATGGTCCACCTTCTCCTCGAGCCCGACCATCGCCACGACCTCGTCGATCGGGCGCGTCCGGCGGTAGCACGAGCCGTACAGCCCGACCGCCTCACGAATGGTGAGCTCCGGTTCGATGCCCGAGGTCTGCAGCACGATGCCGATGCGGTCGCGGAGCTCGCGCCCGCCGCGACCGGGGTCCAGACCGAGCACCGACACCTCACCCGACGTGCGCTGGCGATGCCCCTCGAGGATCTCGATCGTGGTCGACTTGCCGGCACCGTTGTGGCCGAGCAGGGCGTACACCTCCCCCGCTCGCACCTCGAACGACAGATCGTCCACCGCGACGAGGGAGCCGTAGGTCTTGCGGAGCCCGGTCACATTGATCGCCGACACGACGGTCGACGCTACCGCGAGTGGGGCCGAGAGGTGTCAGGGGCGAGCCGAGGAGATCGGGAGTCCGGTGTCGTTGCGGAGGTGCTCGGCTGCCGGCACGAAGTACGCCAGCAGCTCAGCAGCGACCTCGTCACCGGCGTCGGTCTCGGCACACACCTGCTCGACCGCTGTCGCCATGTGGCCGAGCCAGTGGTCGCGCTCGGCCGGACCGATGTGGAACGGCATGTGGCGCATCCGCAGACGAGGGTGGCCACGTTCGTCGCTGTACGTGGTGGGCCCGCCCCAGTACTGCACGAGGAACCCGGTCAGCCGGTGCCGGGCACCGGTGAGGTCGGGAGCCTCCGGGTACAGCGGGAGCAGCACCGGATCGGTCGCAACGCCCTCGTAGAACACATCGACGAGACGCTCGAAGAACGGCTGGCCATCGACCCGCTCGTACAACGTTGGATCGCTCACGCCGCCAGCCTAGGAGCGGGTGTGCAGTGCCCGGGCCTCAGGCCGTGGGCTCGAACTTGCGGTACTCGACCAGCTCATGACGCTGGACGACGAAGGGTGTCGAGTCGTCGCACGCATCGAGGATCACGGCCGTCTCGGCGGCCAGGAGCACCAGTGCGGTGATCAGCTCACCGTTGCGCTCGATCTCGATCACGTCGCCGGTCTCGAGCCGCTCCATCAGCATCGTCGTCATGAGGTTCCTTCTTCCCGTCTGCTCGCTCTCGGTTGAGCGAGCCATGTTCTGCATCGGTTCAAACCTCCGAGACCTTGAAAGATTCCTGACGAAGGTGTGGCAGCCGACACGTCGGCCGCGCACGGGTCGCCGCGCACGGGTCTCCGCGCGCGGGTTCCAGCCAACGGGTTACGGTGCCGACCATGACGAAGTCGATGAGTCCCTGGCTCGACCCCGACGTGGCCCAGTACGTCCTGGACCACACCGCCGGACCGGACGAGGTGCTGGCCGATCTCGTGCGCGAGACCGCCGAGAGCACGGGCGATCGGGCCGGGATGCAGATCGCCACCGACCAGGGCGTTCTCCTCTCGCTCCTGGTCGGTCTCGTGGGCGCCGAACGGGCGGTCGAGGTCGGCACCTTCACCGGGTACTCGTCGATCTGCATCGCCCGCGCCCTCCGCCCGAACGGTCGACTGCTCTGCTGCGACGTGAGCGAGCACTGGACCGACATCGCCCGCCGGGCCTGGGAGCGTGCCGGGCTCACCGATCGGATCGAGCTGCGCCTCGCCCCGGCACTCGACACACTCACTGCGCTGCCACCCGACGGGATGGAGGTCGCCGGCATCGAGAACGGACCCATCGACGTCGCGTTCATCGATGCCGACAAGGGCCGGTACCAGGCGTACTACGACGAGCTGGTGCCCCGCATGCGTGCGGGCGGACTCATCTGCGCCGACAACACCCTGTGGTCGGGAGCGGTCACCAACGAGACCGACGACGCCGACACCCGCGCCCTGCAGCAGTTCAACGAGCACGTGGCCGCCGACCCACGGGTCGAGAGCTACATCCTCCCGGTGGCCGACGGCCTCACCCTGATCCGCAAACGCTGAGCCGCCCCGACGGAGTCGCGGTCAGGAGAACTGCGGCTCGATCCAGTCGGGGAACACCTCGGGAAGATCGGCGCTGACCCGGTTCGGGAACTCGGCCGGCCGCTTCTCGAGGAAGCTGGTCACACCCTCACGGGCATCGAGACTGGCCCCACGCTCCTTGATGCCGCGACTGTCGACGCGATGCGCCTCCATCGGGTGGCTCGCGCCCAGCATGCGCCACAGCATCTGCCGGGTGAGCGAGACCGAGACCGGCGCCGAACTCTCCGCGATCTCCGTCGCCAGAGCCCGGGCCGCGGGCAGCAGGTCGTCGGGCTCGTGCAGGCTGCGCACCAGGCCGCCCGCCAACGCCTCGTCCGCGGGGAAGACCCGACCCGTGTAGCACCACTCGGCCGCCTGGCTGATCCCCACGAGACGCGGCAGGAACCAGCTCGAGCAGGCCTCTGGAACGATGCCGCGGCGGGCGAACACGAACCCGAACTTGGCAGCAGTGCTCGCGAGCCGGATGTCCATCGGCAGCGTCATGGTGACCCCGACCCCCACGGCGGCGCCGTTGATCGCACCGATCACGGGCTTGGTGCATTCGAAGATCCGCAGCGTGAGCATTCCACCGCCGTCGCGCGGGACACCAACGGAGGTCTGGACGTCGGAGCCGCCCCGGGCGAACGTCTCGCCACCCGACGACAGGTCGGCGCCGGCGCAGAAGCCCCGCCCCTCCCCCGTCACGATCACGGCGCGGACGTCGTCATCGGCGTCGATCAGGTCGAACGCCGTGATCATCTCGTGCATCATCGTGTCGGTGAAGGCGTTCAGCTTGTCGGGGCGGTGCAGGGTGAGGGTGGCGACACGGTCGCTCACGTCGTAACGGATCTGCGCGAAGTCGGGGGTGCTCATCGAGTTCGACGGTAGCGAGACGGATCAGAGGTCCCGCTACTCAGACGTCGAGGAAGCGGGATGCCGCGATGCCCGAGCCGATCATGCCGACCAGCGCGCCGAACGCGATGATTCCGAGCATCACCCAGTTGAGGTAGCCGTCGCTGACCACGAGCGCGGCGAAGCCCGAGTTCTCGGGGAACTCGGCCACGCCGGCGGTCCACCGGTTGTTGATGAACCACAGGGCGCCACAGGCCGTGGCACCGCCGATGATGCCCTGCACCAGACCCTCGAGCATGAACGGGACGCGGATGAACCAGTCGGTGGCCCCGACCAGCTTCATCACCTCGATCTCGCGCCGGCGGGCGAACATGGCGGTGCGGATGGTGTTCCAGATCAGCAAGGTGGCGGCGAACATCAGCGAGATCCACAGCCCCGTGGTGTAGAGACCCACGAAGCCCTGCAGGCGCGAGATGAGGTCGAGTTGATCCTCGGCCAGGGTGACCGACAGCACGTTGGGCAGACCGTCCTGGTACGCCTCCCGCAGCGCCCGGAGCGTGAGCACGTCGGTGCCCTCGGTGGGTACCACCCGGTACTGCGTCGGGATGTTGGTCTCGGTGAGGAGTTCGAGCGTGGCCGGATCGCCCGCGAACAACCGCTGTGCATCCTCGAGCGAGCAAGCGACGTCGCAGTAGCTCCAACTCGCGATGATCGAGCCCTCCTGGGCCGCGAGCGCCTCCTCGATCACCGATCGCTGTTCCTCGGTGGCCTGGGCCTGGACGAACACGATCATCTCGACGCCGCCCTCCCAGCGTGAGAGCAGGTTGTCGAAGCCCTCCTGGATCAGCAACGTGAGTCCGAAGATCAGCAGCGACACCGCGGCGGTGATGATGGCCGCGACGGTGAGGGTGATGTTGCGCTGGAAGCTCGCCCAGGTCTCCCGGAGCGTGTAGGTCAGTCGGGACCACATCAGTCGGACACCCTCACTCGTACACCCCACGTGCCTGGTCACGGACGATCACGCCGCGGTCGAGCTGGATCACGCGCTTGCGCATGGTGTTCACGATGCGCTGGTCGTGGGTGGCCATCACCACGGTGGTGCCGGTGGTGTTGATCCGGTCGAGGAGGCGCATGATCCCCTCGCCCGTGGCCGGGTCGAGGTTGCCGGTGGGCTCGTCGGCCAGCAGGATCAGCGGACGGTTCACGAAGGCCCTGGCCACCGAGACCCGCTGCTGCTCACCACCCGACAGCTGGTTCGGGAAGCGATCCTCCTTGCCGGCGAGACCGACCAGGTCGAGCACGGCCGGAACCTGCTGTCGGATCACGTGTCGGGGCCGACCGATCACCTCCTGTGCGAAGGCGACGTTCTCGAACACCGTCTTCTCGGTCAGCAGCTTGTAGTCCTGGAACACGTTGCCGATGTTGCGGCGGAGGTGTGGCACCCGTCCGGGCGGCATGTCGACGATGTTGCGGCCGGCCACCCACACGGCCCCGCGCTCGGGGCGCTCCTCGCGGTTGAGCAGGCGGAGCATGGTGCTCTTGCCCGACCCCGAGGGCCCCACGAGGAACACGAACTCACCCTTCGCGACCTCGAACGAGGCGTCGTGCAGGGCGACCACCTCGGCGGAGTAGGACTTCGTCACGTTCTCGAGTCGGATCATGCGGGCTCCAGGGGGCTCACAGACGGTAGCGCGACCGACCGGCCGGGCTCAGGCACCCTGACCGGCCCGACGCCAGCGCAGGTACCCCTCGATGAAGAGGTCGATGTCGCCGTCGAGTACGCCCGTCACGTTGCCGGACTCGACCTCGGTACGCAGGTCCTTGACCATCTGGTACGGCTGCACGACATAGCTGCGGATCTGGCTCCCCCAGCCGACCTGCGCCTGCTTGCCGGCGATCGCATCGAGTTCGTCGGCCCGCTCCTCCTCGACCTTCGCGGCCAACATCGCCTTGAGGCGGCCCATGGCCTTCTCGCGGTTCTGCAGCTGGCTGCGCTCCTCCTGGGAACTCGCCACGAGACCGGTCGGCTCGTGGATGAGCCGGACCGCCGACGACGTCTTGTTGATGTGCTGACCGCCGGCCCCCGAGGCCCGGAACACCTCCATGCGGATGTCGGACTCGTCGATGTCGAGATCGACGTCGTCGAGCACCGGCCACACCTGCACGGCCGCGAAGCTCGTCTGCCGACGTCCCTGGTTGTCGAACGGGCTGATCCGCACGAGCCGGTGCGTGCCCCGCTCGCTCGTCATGAGGCCGTAGGCGTACCGGCCGCTGAGGGTGAACTCGGCCGACAGGATGCCGGCCTCGGCGCCCTCGGAGACGCCGTCGAGCTGGAACGACAGACCCCGCGCCTCGGCCCACCGCTCGTACATGCGCAGCAGGATCTCACTCCAGTCCTGGGCGTCGACGCCGCCGTCCTTGGCGTTGATCTGCACGATGCAGTCGAGCTCGTCGTGCTCACCCGTGAACAAGCTGCGCAACTCCAGCAGATCGAAGCGTCGGGAGATGTCGGCGATCTGGGCCTCGATGTCGGGCTCCTGGGAATCGTCGTTCTCCTCGCGAGCCATCTCGTGGAGCACCTCGACATCGTCGAGATCGGCCGCCAGCGAGTCGTAGGCGTCGAGATCGTCCTTGACGTTCGCGTAGTCGGCATTGACCTTCTTGGCGAGCTCGGCGTCGTCCCAGAGACCCGGCCGGGACACCTCGATCTCGAGCTCGACCAGGCGATTGCGTGCCTCGTCGACCTCGAGGTACACACGGGTCTCGTCGAGTCGTCGTCGCAGATCGCGCAGGTCGTCGGTGAAATCACGCATCAGGGGTGGCTCGGTTCGCGAGGCGGGTCAGGTGACGCCGTGGCACTGCTTGAACTTCTTGCCCGACCCACATGGGCACGGGGCGTTCCGCGGGGTCTTGGAGAAGTCGTCCTTCACCACGGTCTCCTGCTTGGTGGGCTGCACAACCGGTGCCGCCTCGGGCGGCAGATCGCCGTCGGCCACCGCCGCGGCCGCGGCCCGGTCGAACCCGGTGGTCGAACTGGTGTCGCTCGAGCTCTGCTCGAGGTTCTGCGGCGCCTGCTCGGGTGGGTCGTTCTGCACCATCTGCACCCGCATCACGTAGCGCACGAAGTCCTGGGCGATGCCCTTCATCATCCCGCCGAACAGCTCGAAGCCCTCGCGCTGCCACTCGGTGAGCGGGTCCTTCTGGCCCATGGCCCGCAGGTTGATGCCCTCTTGGAGATAATCCATCTCCTCGAGGTGCTCGCGCCAGCGCTGATCGATGATGCGCAACATCACCTGGCGCTCGACCTCGCGCATGGTCTCCTCGCCCAACTCGGCCTCGCGTTGGAGGTAGTGAGTGGTGGCGTCAGCCATCACGACGTCGTAGATCTCGTCGGTGGTGGTGCACTCGCGGAGCTGGTCCTCGCCGATCGGCGTGGGCCAGAACGTGGTGAGCTCCTTGGCCAGGGCGTCGAGGTCCCATTCGTCGTCGGCGGCCGACGCGCAGTGGGTCTCGATGAGGGCATCGACGGCGTCGGCGAGGTACTCCATCGCTGCATCCTTGAGCGGCTCGCCATCGAGGATCTGGTCGCGGCGCTTGTAGATGACCTTGCGCTGCTCGTTCATCACCTCGTCGTACTTGAGGACGTTCTTGCGGATCTCCGCGTTGCGGGTCTCGACCGTGGTCTGGGCCCGTTCGATGGCCTTCGTGACCATCTTGGCCTCGATCGCCTCGTGATCGTCGAATCGACCCATCGCCCACTGCAACGCACCCGTGGCGAACAGACGCATGAGCTCGTCGTCGAGCGACAGGTAGAAGCGGCTCTCACCGGGGTCCCCCTGGCGACCCGATCGGCCCCGGAGCTGGTTGTCGATCCGGCGGCTCTCGTGCCGTTCGGAACCGATCACGTACAGACCGCCCAGACCGCGGATCTTCTCGCCCTCGGCCGAGCACTGCTCCTTGAACTCCGCCAGCAGCTGCTCGTAGCGGGCGAACGCCTTGGCCCTGGCCTCCTGGAAGTCCTCGGGCATCTGGTCGATGGGCACCGGCAGGGTGAAGTCGTCGACCATCACATCGGCGGCGTGGCCCTCACGCAGCGTCGCTTCGCGCGCCAGACCCTCGGGGTTGCCGCCCAGCATGATGTCGACGCCTCGACCCGCCATGTTCGTGGCCACGGTGACTGCGCCGAGGCGACCGGCCTGGGTGACGATCTCGGCCTCACGGGTGTGCTGCTTCGCGTTCAGGACCTCGTGGGGGACGCCCCGAGCGGCGAGGAGCTTGGCGAGGTGCTCGCTCTTCTGCACGCTGACCGTGCCGACCAGGATCGGCTGTCCGTTGGCGTGGCGCTCGACGATGTCGTCGACCACGGCGTCGAACTTGCCGAGCTCGCCCTTGTAGATGAGATCGGGCTGGTCGATGCGGACGATCTCCCTGTTGGTCGGGATCGGCACGACCCCGAGGCCGTAGGTGTTCATGAGCTCGGCAGACTCGGTGGATGCCGTGCCGGTCATCCCGGCGAGCTTGTCGTACATCCGGAAGTAGTTCTGGAGCGTGATCGTCGCGAGGGTCTGGTTCTCCTCTTTGATCTTCACGCCCTCCTTGGCCTCGACCGCCTGGTGGATGCCCTCGCTCCATCGGCGACCCTCGAGGATCCGACCGGTGAACTCGTCGACGATCTTCACCTCGCCGCCCTGCACGATGTAGTCCTTGTCGCGCCGGTACAGCTCCTTGGCCTTGAGCGCCACCGAGAACTGGTGGACGAGATTGCGCTGCACGTCGTCGTAGAGGTTGTCGACACCGAGTGCGGCCTCGACCTTCTCGATACCGGGCTCGAGCGGCACCACCACGCGCTTGTCCTCCTCGACCTCGTAGTCGACGTCGCGCTGCAGCGACCGGACGATGGAGGCGAAGCGGTAGTAGAGCTTGGCGGCGTCGCCCACGCGACCCGAGATGATGAGCGGCGTCCGGGCCTCGTCGATGAGGATCGAGTCGACCTCGTCGACGATGCAGAAGTTGTGGCCCCGCTGGGTCTTGTCGTCCCGCTTGGGCGCCATGTTGTCGCGCAGGTAGTCGAAGCCGAACTCGTTGTTGGTGCCGTAGGTGATGTCGGCGGCGTAGCTCAACCGCTTCTCGGCCGGCTTGTTCTTGAACCCGGGCACCACGAGACCCACCTCGAGGCCGAGCCAGGTGTGGATGCGACCCATCCACTCGGCATGGAACCGCGCCAGGTAGTCGTTCACCGTGACCAGGTGCACGCCCTTGCCCGACACACCGTTCAGGTAGGCCGGAAGGGTCGAGACCAGGGTCTTGCCCTCGCCCGTCTTCATCTCGGCCACCATGCCGAAGTGGAGCGCCGCGCCGCCCACGAGCTGCACGTCGAAGTGGCGCTGGCCGATCACCCGTTTGGCGGCCTCGCGGGTGACCGCGAAGGCCTCGATGGCGAGGTCGTCGAGATCGGCGCCGTTGTCGAGACGCTCACGGAACTCGACGGTCTTGTACTGGAGCGCGTGATCGGAGAGCGCGCTGATCTCGGGCTCCATGGCGTTGATGTCGGGAACCATCGCCTGGAGGGCCTTCAGCTTCTTGCCCTCACCGGCGCGGAGGATTCGATCGAGGATGCCCATGCGGCTGTTCATGCTACCGGTGACACGCTGGTCACACGGTTCGCTCTCACGCCACTTCGCACGGCCGTTGTCGCAGGGCCGTTGTCGCAGGGCCGATCTCACGATCACGCGCTCTGGCGGACCCCAGCACCCGTGCCGTCGACCGGCCACGGACCGGTGACGACCTCACCCCACCGCTGCCGGCGGGACGCCAGGCCGCCGGGCGTGGACGCCACGGCCGCCGACACGACGTCGATCGCGCCGGCACCGCGGAGACACTCCGCCGCACTCCGCAGGGTGGCACCCGTGGTGACCACGTCGTCGATCACGAGCACCCGCCGGCCGGCGACATCGGGCCGGATGCGGAACGTCGGGCCCTGGAGCCGATCGACACGGCCACGACCGGTCTGCGCTGGTTGAGCGCCATCGCGCTCGAGCAGCCGACGGCTCCGCAGCCCGAGCTGACGAGCCACCTGCTCGGCCACGAGCTGCGCCTGGTCGAACCCGCGCTGGCGCCGACGATGCGGCGAGGTGGGCGCCCAGGTCACCACGTCGACATCGACCCCGGGACGGATGCCGGCTGCCAGCAGCCGGTTCACGAGCAGACCTGCGAGATGCCCGGCGAGTTGGCGGCGATTCCGGTACTTGAACCCCAACACGACGTCGCGCGCACGGCCGGTGAACGGCACCGCCGAGATCACACGGTGATCGGCGGGACCGGTCGCCCCGGGCGGACGACGGGAGGGCTGGACGAGCGCGAACCGACAGGTTCGGCACAGCGGGACCCCGGGGCGATCGCACCCGGCACAACGTGACTGCAACAACATGTGGACCGTTGTACAGAGGGGCTGTGACAGTCTCGGCCGATGCGTCCGCCCCCTGAACCGGTCGTGACCGATCGCCGTCTCCAGTTCACGTGTCCGCCCGACGTGGTGTGGGCAGCGCTCACGGCCACCGACCGTTACCCGACGTGGTGGCCGTGGCTGAAGGAGTTCGACGGCACCGGCGTCTCCCAGGGCAGCACCTGGCGGTGTGCCGTCCGCTCACCACTCGGCTACACGGTGCGGTTCAACATCGCCCTCGAAGCAGTGGATCCGCCGAACTGTGTGCAGGCCTGCGTCTCGGGCGACATCGAGGGAACGGCCAGCATCGCCCTGGCGCCCTCGGCAGCGGGGCCCGGAGCGGATTCGGCGCCGGGGGCACGACTCCAGCTCACCAGCCAACTCGTCCCCGTGCGCCCGCTCCTGCGGCATCTCACCCGGCTGGCTCCGGCGATCGCCAGGTGGGGGCACGACCGCATCCTGGCATCCGGCATCGACTCGTTCCGGACGCACGCGTTCCACGATCGATAGCGTTCCGCCGTGCTCTGGCTGCCCTCGGACCGACCCACCGAGCGGATCGTGCGGTGCGTGGGCGGTCTCGGACTGTTCGGGCTGGGCGTCGCCCTCATCATCCACGCCGAGTTGGGGCCCGCACCGTGGGACGTGCTCCACCAGGGTCTCGCCATCCTCACCGGCGTCGCGATCGGCACCGTGATCATCATCGTGGGTGCGCTGCTGCTGTTGCTCTGGATCCCGCTGCGCGAACGGCCGGGGCTCGGCACCGTCCTCAACGCCGTCGAGATCGGGGTCGTGGTGAACCTCGTGCTGCCCGTGCTCCCCGACACCGACCGACTGCTCCCGCGTCTCGTGCTGATGGCCGGCGGCATCGTGCTGGTGGCCATCGGCTCCGGCTTCTACATCGGCTCGGGTCTCGGCCCCGGACCACGCGACGGCCTGATGACGGGGCTCGCCCGACTCGGCCTCTCGATCCGCGTCGCCCGCACCTCCATCGAGCTGACCGTGGTGGCCGGTGGCCTGGCGCTCGGCGGCTCCATCGGCATCGGCACCGCGCTGTTCGCCCTCGGTATCGGTCCCCTCGTGCAGGTGTTCCTCCCCCGCCTCACCCTGCCCGCCGCCACCACCGCCAGCCGAGAGGTGTGACGTCACGACGCAGCACCCTGCACCCTGACGTCACACATCGGTGGCACGACCGAGCGACAGGCGTGCCGTCACCACGTCCTTGACCACCGTGAGCACCTCGGCCGGTCGCTTCGATGCGTACCAGCCGAGATACAGCAGCTCCCACCCGCACGCAGCTGCGGCCAGGTCACGCTGCTCGTCGAGCGGTTCAGCGTCGGGCCCGAAGTGGAACCTCCGACTGTGGGCCTCGAGACCCACCCGCGCCTCGGGGATCGCGAGATCCACCCTGGCCACCGTTCGTCCGGACGTGTCGAGGATGCGGTACTGGGGAACCACGGACGGGAGCGCAGGGTCTTCGAGGCACATGGCGAGCAGCTCCTCGAACCAACTGTCGGGCACGCGACCTTCGTACGGGATGGCATCCAACGCCCGCCGGAGCCGACCTGATCCGCGTTGGCCGGGTCGGTGCAGGCGTTCGGCCGTCGAGCGGACCCACAGGAGACTGCAGCGTCGGCGGCGAACATCGGTGAGCGCTCTCCGCACCGCCCGATCGTCGACCACCGAACCGAGATCGACGAGGGTCCGGGCGAGACCGGTGGTCGGGATGCCATCCACCGTCACCACGTCGCTGGACGGAACCGACGCGATGTGGTGCACCAGCGTGGCATCGCCGTGCGGGAGGCGGAGCCGACGATCACGTTCGATGCTCACCTCCGGCACGGGCGTCACATCGAATCCGTCGAGGCGATGCAGATGGGCCGCAGCGCGGTGCGACGCGACGGCACGCCTCGACCCGACGAGCGTGAGCACGCTGAGACGCTGGTGCCAGGTCTCGGGATGACCACGCAGGACGAGCACCCCGGCCACGACCTCGCGGAGGCGGTCACGTCGGACCGCGGTGGTGATCCGGCGGGCGTCGAATCCGACGGCGGCAGCCTGGCGGCGGGTGATGGCTCCGTGCTGAGAGGCTGCGAGCTCGGCAACGGCGCACCAGGCGTCGTCCGGCATGCACCCGACCGTACCGATGGGGTACGACAGCTCGACGCCAGCACGAAGTGTGACCTGACGATGCGAACCTCCGCGTCCTCAGGTCACGCTTCGGGAGAGCCCGACGTCGAGCGACAGGGATCAGTAGCGGTAGTGCTCGGGCTTGAAGGGGCCGCTCGGGTCCATGCCCAGGTACTCGGCCTGCTCGTCGCTGAGCTGGGTGAGCTTCGCGCCGAGGGCGTCGAGGTGCAGGGCGGCCACCTTCTCGTCGAGGTGCTTGGGGAGCACGTACACACCGGTGGGGTACTCGTCGGTGCGGGTGAACAGCTCGATCTGGGCGATCACCTGGTTGGCGAACGAGCAGCTCATCACGAAGCTCGGATGACCGGTGGCGCACCCGAGGTTCACGAGCCGACCCTCGGCCAGGATGATCACCGCGTGGGCACCCTTGCCGTTGTCGGACGGGAACGACCACAGGTCGGTGCCCGGCTTCAGTTCGTCGCGGGTGGCACCGCTGCGGGCCAAACCGGCCATGTCGATCTCGTTGTCGAAGTGGCCGATGTTGCACACGATCGCGTTGTGCTTCATCTGGTGCATGTGATCGATCGTGATGATGTCGGCGTTGCCGGTGGCGGTCACGAAGATGTCGGCGGTGTCGACCACGTCCTCGAGCGGGAGCACCTGGAGACCCTCCATGGCGGCCTGCAGGGCGTTGATCGGGTCGATCTCGGTCACGATCACGCGGCAGCCCTGCCCGCGGAGCGCCTGCACACAGCCCTTGCCCACGTCGCCGTACCCGCACACCACGGCGGTCTTGCCGCCCAGCATCACGTCGGTGGCGCGGCAGATGGCGTCGATCAGCGAGTGGCGACAGCCGTAGAGGTTGTCGAACTTCGACTTGGTGACCGAGTCGTTCACGTTGATGGCGGGGAACAGCAATTCGCCGTCGGCGAACATCTTGTAGAGCCGCTTCACACCGGTCGTGGTCTCCTCGGTGACGCCCTTGATCTCGGCGGCCATGCGGGTCCACTTCGTGGGATTGGTGTTGAGCGTGCGCTGCAGGAGCCCGAGCACGATCGCGAGCTCTGGGTTGGAGGCCTCGGTGGGGTCGGGCACCACGCCGGTCTTCTCGTACTCGACGCCCTTGTGGAGCAGCATCGTGGCGTCGCCACCGTCGTCGAGGATCATGTTCGGGCCGTCGTACGACTCGCCGGTCGCGCCGGCCCCGTCGCCAGAGGGCCACGTCATCATCTGGTCGGTGCACCACCAGTACTCCTCGAGCGTCTCACCCTTCCAGGCGAACACGGGCACACCCTGGGGGTCGTCCTCGGTGCCGTGGGGGCCGACCACCACGGCGGCGGCGGCGTGGTCCTGGGTCGAGAAGATGTTGCAGCTGGCCCAGCGGACCTCGGCACCGAGCTCGGTGAGGGTCTCGATCAGCACGGCGGTCTGGATCGTCATGTGCAGCGAACCGGAGATGCGGGCGCCGGCCAGCGGCTTCGAGGCGCCGAACTCCTTGCGGAGCGCCATCAGGCCGGGCATCTCGTGCTCGGCGAGATGCATCTCCTTGCGGCCGAAGGGTGCGAGCGACAGGTCGGCGACTCGGTAGTCACGGCGCGCGGCGAGGGTGGACGTCATGGCAGGTTCTCCTCCTGGATCGGATCCAGAGTTCTGATGTTCCAGAGTTCTGATGATGAGGAGCGAGCCGGGGCCTGCTGGCACCGATCGGGTCAGCCCGCGCCCTCTCAGCTTAGCGAACGGTCGTGCGTCCCCGGTCCAGGGGTCGCCAGTTCAGGGGTCGACAGTTCAGGGGTCGACGGTTCAGGGGCAGTCGAGCTCGGTGCCGGCACCCTCGTCGGTGAGCACCACGGCGGCGGCATCGACCAGGTAGTGCACCGAGTGGTTGAAGTTGTAGACCCGCACCGAGTGCTGGTCGACGACTCCCTCGTCGCGCTGGCGCTGGCCGTAGCGGAACAGGGCGGCGTTGGGCACGCTCTGGTCCTCGAAGATGTTCAGGTTCGAGGCCTCGGGTGGATCATCGTCGTCGAGCGCCGACGGGAAGACCGTGAGGTAGGAGTCGGCGTCGAACGACTGGTCCCAGTCGTCGCGCCGCTCGAGGCCCGTGGCGGTGAGGTTGCCGAGGAACGCCGACTGCGGACCCACCCACTCCTCGCCGATCTTCACGTCGGCCACGAAGCGGCAGAACGACCAGTCGTCGGCCATGCTCGGACCGAGCCGCAACGGCGGCACACCACCGATCTCCTGGCGGGTGTCGAGCACGCGGAACGGCTGGTTGAGCGGGATGACACGACCCTCGCGGGTGTCGGTCGGGCGGGGCTCGAGATAGGCAACCACGTCGACCACGAGGTTGGTGTCGCCCGCGGAGTTGTAGAGCCAGACGCTGCCGTCGGAACCCACCGGCACCATGACCAGGTTGGCCTTCACCTGTCCGGCCACCAGGTTGAGGTTGCTCGTGGTGGGCGGCACACCGTCGGCCGGGCGCTCGGGCACGACCGACACGAACGTGGCGGTGCTGTTCGGGCCCTGGTTGACGCCGGTGACGTTCACCAGCACACCGGTGATGGTGTCGCTGTCGGGCACGATGCCCGGGACCGGCGGGTTGAGCGAGTCGGCGCCGGCGATCGGCACCTGCACCGACTGGTCCGGGCCGATCGGTGTCGCGCCGAAGGTCGGGTTGCGGGAGTCGAAGATGCGGCCAGGACCCACGGGGATCAGCCGAGAGCCACTCTCCTGGAAGGTGCCCTTCGAGAACCACCCGAACGTGTCGATGAGGACGTGCGCCGTGCCCGAACCGCCCTCCGACACGAGACGGACGGTGATCTGGCCGTCGTCGCCCGGGGCCAGCACCGTCATGTTGGGGACGGTCTCGCCGGGACCGAAGTTGACGATGGACGATTCTCCCTCGACATCGCCGGTGCCGAACGCCCGCAGGTAACCGGGGGCGGTGGGCTCGACCACGGTGATGCTCACGGCCACCGCCAGCACCTGATCGTCGTCGATCATGTCGGGCAGTCCGCCCAGGCCGGACAGTGGGACATCGAAGGCCTGACCGGCGCCGGGCACCAGCGGCCGGGCACCGGCCTCGAGCACGTTGATGCCCGAGCGGGTGTCGAGCACCCGCTGGGGATCGAGGGGGTGGAACTCGCCACCGGCGCCCAGCACATCGGCTGCCGCCACCCTCCCCTGATCGGTGGACGTGGTCAGCAACGACACCGTACCGAGCACCGCGACGGCGGTGAGGACGGCGACGGAGCGACGGACGATGCGGCGCGGAGCAGACACGAGGACACATCGTAACCGATTCGTCACGGGACTGTCCGCGCGGGAGCGACCGCGCTCAGGTGTCGAAGGTGGGGCGCAGGCCCTCGCGCTCGATGAGCTCGGTGAGCCGAGCGTGCTCAGCGGCGTCGACCACGGTCGACTCCTCGGGCAGCATCACCGGGATGTCGTCGCGGATCTCGTACCGGCGCTGCTGGCGCGGGTTGTACAGGATCGACTCGGACTCGACGTGCACGAGTGGGCCCTTGTCGATCGGGCAGGCGAGGAGTTCGAGCAGTGCGGGATCGAGGGCCATGAGGTCTCCGGACGGGATCGTGACGAGAATGCGGACGGGGCGGCGGACGGGATCCGGACCGGTCAGGACCGGGTGATGGACGCGAGCAGGTCGGCCACGTAGCGGTCGCAGTCGTCGCGCGTCGAGGCCTCGAGGTTCAGGCGCAACAGCGGCTCGGTGTTGGACGGGCGCAGGTTGAACCACCACGAGCCGCAGTCGACGGTGAGTCCGTCGAGGCGGTCCTGGGCGAAGTCGGCGTACTCCTCGCTGATGTCGTCGATCACGGCGAGCGCGTCGTCGACCTGGGTGTTGATCTCACCACTGGCGGCGTAGCGCTCGAACGGCTTGCGCAGCACCGACAGGTCCTGCTCGGTCCGGCAGAGCTCGTCGATCACGAGGAGCGAGGCGATCAGGCCGCTGTCGGCGTTGTAGTTGCGGGCGAAGTAGTAGTGCGCCGAGTGCTCGCCACCGAACAGCGCCCCGGTGTCGGCCATCATCTCCTTGATGTACGAGTGGCCCACCCGGGTACGGACCGGGATGCCACCGTGCTCTCGCACCGTCTCGGGCACGGACCGGGAGCAGATCAGGTTGTGGAGCACCGTCGAGCCCGGGTTCGTGCGGAGCACCGCGGCCGCGAGGATGGCGGTGGTGGTGGAACCGCTGAGGCCGTTGCCGGTCTCGTCGACCACGAACACCCGGTCGGCGTCACCGTCGAACGCGAGACCGATGTCGAACCCGCCCGACACCACCCGCGCCCGGAGGTCACGCTGGTTCGCGGGCTGCAACGGATCGGCCGGATGGTTCGGGAACGAACCGTCGAGCTCGCCGTACATCACCTCGAGCTCGATCATGTCGAGCCGCTCGAACACGGCGGGCACCACGAGCCCACCCATGCCGTTCGCGGTGTCGGCCACGACCTTCATCGGGCGGAACGTGCTCGGATCGACGAACGAGAGCACGTGCTCCACGAACTGATCGAGCATGTCACGCTCGGAGCGTCGACCCCTGGCCGGACCTGCGACGGGGCCGCTACCCGCCAGCACGGCCGCTGCCGTGTCGCGGATCGTGGCCAGGCCGGTCTCGATGCCGATCGGCTTCGCGCCGCTGCGACAGAACTTGACCCCGTTGTACTGCGCCGGGTTGTGCGAGGCCGTGAACATCGCGCCCGGCGAGTCGAGCGCACCGGCGGCGAAGTAGAGCAGATCGGTGGAGGCGAGCCCGAGGTCGATCACGTCGACCCCCTGACCGGTCACACCGGCGGAGAACGCCTCGACCAGTTCGGGGCCGGTCGGACGCATGTCGCGGGCGACGAGCACCGAGTCGGACTGGGAGTACTGGGCGAAGCCGACACCGAGGGCATGGGCCACGTCAGCATCGAGCTGATCGGGCACCGTGCCTCGGATGTCGTACGCCTTGACGATGAGATCGAGGACAGTCATGACGGGGCATCACGCTAGCGGTCGGGGCCGCGGCCACCTCCCGGCGCGGGATCCGAGGTGTCGCCGGGTACACCCACCGGCGACTCCTCGTCGATGACCGGCTCGTCGATGACCGGCTCGTCGATGACCGGCTCGTCGATGACCGGCTCGTCGGTGGGTCGGGACCAGCCGCCGGGCGTCTCGCTCGCGAACACGAGGTCGCCTTGCCGGCGCCACACCACGCACAGCACGATGCCGCCCAGGGCGAGGAGCCAGAACACCCAGTCGGCCGTGCTCCGACCGAACGTCATCTCGACGGTGGTGTCGGTGGGGACCACCACCATCATGTTGGGGGCGATGCGGTACGGACCGTCGGCGCCCGAGGCCCGCCAGTTCGGGAAATAGCTGACCCGCACCAGGACCGGCACGCCCACCTGGTCGACGCTGAACGACAGCGACTGCTGTTCGATCTGCACGTCGGAGATCGTGACCGGTGGCAACGGCACCTGCTCGATCGGGTCGGCGGGCACCACGATGTCGACACGCGGTCCGTTCGGGTCGCCGGGGCCGAGTCGACGGGCCTCGTCGACCACCACGTCGATCCGCTGCCACGAGTCGGGCCCGCTGTCGGCGGGCATCGCCGCCCACTCGTCGCGCTGCTGGAACCAGCTCGTACCGAGTTCGAGGTGCCGTTCGCGCTGATCGCCGGGACGCGATCCGACCACCACCGGCTGCACCTCGAGCGCCTGCACCACGTCGGAGTCGGCCACCAGGTAGATGTCCCACGGACCCGATGAGGCGATGAAGCTCAGCTCGGGCTGGGCCGCCGCCTGCGCCTTGGCCGCCTCGGTGCGCACCATCACGTACCGCACCCCGAGCGACTGGAGGTGGGGCACACCCACCGATGCGTCGTTGTCGACGTAGCGCAGCTCACGCACCGGGTTCGACGACCGCTCCGACATCGCCGCCGTGGTCAGGAAGTGGTACGGCGTGGTGCCGGACGCCTCGAAGAACAGCCCCTCCATCGAGCCGATGCAGCCATCGGTCCAGTGCGGCAGGAGCATCAGCGCCATCGTGGTGCCGTACCGCCCGTTGTCGGGATTGTTCTCCCACAGCGCGCGACCACAGCCGAGCTCGGGATCGAGACCGATGCGCTCCATGGTGCGAACCACCTCGTAGTACTCGGCGTAGAACTCACCGCGACCCTCGTACCCGAGGAAGTTGTACCGGGCCCAACCGTCACCCTGGGCATCGGTGTTGGTCGGGGTGGCGCTGAACGGCCCCCAGGCGTAGACCGGGGTCTCTCCGGCGCGGACCTCCTTGAGCCCACCTCCGGGGAGCACCTGGAACATCCACCCGAGCACCACGAGCACGCCGAGCGCCGTGATGCTCGCGAACACCGTGGACGCCACGGTGCCGGCCCGTTCGCTGGCCCGCCGATCGCGAACGGCGTTCCACACCAGGGTGAAGGTCTCGACGATGCCGATCATCATCAGCAGGTAGCGCACGAGGTAGAGGAACGGCAGCAACCGCGGGTTCCACAGCAGGCCGATCACCGGGAGGCTGTCGCGGGTGAGGTAGACCAGCGCCACGAGCGCCAGCCCGATGATGCCGAGCGCCGCGCCGGTGAGATGGCGGCGCATCACGCACGCCGCGAAGCCGATGACGGCGAACGTGGTGATCAGCACGTTGAGCGGCGCCGTGAGCGGGAAGAACATCAGCCAGAACGAGTCGGTGCGACCGTCGAGCGTGCCCTGCGGCCGGAACCCGTACTTCATGTCGGTCATGTAGGCGTGGTCGAGCAGGAACGGTCCGACCCACCAGATCGACAGCAAGAACGCGGTGAGGCCCACCGTGAGCGCGTAGACCAGTCGCTGACGGTCGAGCCAGACCAGCACGATGACGAACGCTGCCAACAGCACGAAGATCGCGACGATGCCGTGCGACACCGCCGACGCCGCGATCAGCACCGAGGCCCACACCCGGTACCGCCCCGTCCGCAATCCCGCCGCGAGCACGCCCAACCCGAGCATCCCGATCGACAGCGAGATGGAGAACGAGAACTCGCCGGCCATGGTCGACTTGAGGTTGCCGCCGTAGATGCTGAAGCTCTCGTCGAGCGCGAACGCGAGTCCACCGAAGGCGAACAGCTCGGGGATCGGGTAGCGGAACGCCGCCAGCCGCCCGAACGCCCAGCAGGCGGCAGGGAGCGTGATGAGACCGGCGACGCCCACCAGCTTCATCGCCACGCCGTACGGGAACACCACGTCGAGAGCCACGATCGCGATGGCCGGGAGCACCATGTAGAAGCGGTACGCCGGCATGCCGGCGTACCAGTCCATGCTCCACCCGTTGAGGCGCAGGCTCGGCAACAGATGATCACGGAGGAACGCCGGCCCCCAGACGTGGGCGCCGAAGTCACCACCGGTGGGCGTGGTGTCCGCGAACACGAGGTCCCGCGACGGCGAGAGCGGGTTGAAGTGGACGACGTTCATCATGATCGCCGTCGTGGTGATCAGCGCGAACGCCGTGAACGACACCTGGATGATGCGGGTGTTGGTCCAGTCGGCCCGGGCCCAGGCGACCGGTCGCCGCACGATCCGCCGGCCGACCCGCCGCACGAACGGATCATCGGACCCGGCTTCCGGATCGGGGTCGGATCCGGCGGGGGGACCGGTGTGCTCGCTCACGGACGTCATCGGGGACCCATCTTGGCAGTTGGTCCCGTACTCGGCGGTTGGTCGTGGGGTCTCCGGGGTCACGACGGCCACACCACCAGCAGCGCGGTGGCGTTGAACGCCGCATGGGCGATCATCGCCGTGGCGAGCCGTCCGGTCACCAGCAGACACGCACCGAACACCAGGCCGGCCACGAACAGCCCGGGGAGCTCGAGGAGCCGGAAGTGGATCACGGCGAACCACAGCGACGCCGCCACCAGGGCCAGCGGCTCACTGATCCGTGCGGCCAGCGACCGCTGGATCAGACCGCGATAGACCAGCTCCTCGACCAGCGGGGCACCCACCACCACCAACACCGCCAGCAGCAACAACGACGAGTCGCCGGCCACGTCGACCAGATCGCGGGTGCGTTCCTCGAGGCGGTCGGCGGTGAACGTGTCGGACCAGATCGATCGGAGCGGCACGTACGCCACCGGCACGATGACGAGTTGCGTGAGCACACCGATCGGGATCGCCACCAGATCACGCCCGTCGAAGGCCACGGCGTAGTCGGCCCGGAAGTCGCCCGAACCGACACGCTGGGCCACCACCCAGAGCATCGCGAGATACGCCATCCAGGATGCGAAGAGGGCCACGGCGAGGATCCGGATCGAGCTCGGGAACTCATCGGCCGACTCACCCGTCACGGCCAACACCGACGTGATGAGGAGTTGCGCCACCACCCAGGCGGCGAGCCACGCGACCGCGGCAACGCCGATCGCCACGGGGGCACGACCGCGACGCACGGTGAGACCTTCGGACAGGCCGGGCACCGGGGCGAGGCTACCGGTGACGCGGGACGAGCAGGGATCGGGTCGCCGGCGGGACGCTCAGATCCGCCGTCAGATCCGCCGTCAGATCCGCCGGCTGCTCAGACGGCGATCAGCGACGCGTCGGCATCGGCCCGGCGCCGGTCACGGAGCTGCCACCCACGGGGAACCGTGAGACGACCCGCGTGTCGGTCGCAGAGGTCGTAGGCGTGCGGATCGCGCTCGTCGCTGAGGTGGTCGAGCCATACCTGGGCGCGGCCGTACTGATAGCTCAGCGTGACCGCTGCCGCCTCGGCGCACCCTGTCCGTGAACACTGCCTCCGCACAGCGTCGATCGTACGGGACGCAGACGCGTCGATCGTGGACCTCCTGCCACCAGCACCATGTCGGGCCCGACCCTTCCCCACGACACGGACGGGTCCGCTGACGACCCCGGGGCCGTGACGTGTGACCCGGTTCACGAGCACCGCCACGATCTGTCGTGACGGGCGGTTGGCCGTAGCATGTGACCATGAACAAGTTGCCCCCTCCTCCCCCGCCCCCGCCCCCCGGGCGAGGCCGAGCGCAGGGGCCCAAGCCTCCGAAGAAGCTGCCGAAGAGTGACGGCGGCGAGCCGGCCAAGCGCGGCATGCCCCGATGGATCATCTGGGTGCTCGCCGGACTGCTGCTCGCCACCATCCTCGTGCCGAGCCTGCTCCCCAGCGACGACGGCGAGTCGATCAGCTACACCGAGTTCATCGCCGAGGTCGATGCTGGTCGCGTCGAATCGGTCGTGATCAACAACGGCAACGGTGAGATCCGTGGCGAGTTCACCGACGGCAGCTCGTTCAACACCACCGGCGGTGGCGATCGCGGCGTCTCCGAGGCCGACGAGGCGTTGCTCGACGCCCGCGGCGTCGAGAAGGAGTTCACCGCCCCCAGCAGCAACTGGTTCGTGGGTGTGCTCGGCCTCATGCTGCCCGTCATGTTGATCATCGGGTTCTTCGTCTGGTTGCAGCGCCGGGCCCAGGGCCAGATGGGCGGCGTGATGAACGTGGGCAAGAGCAAGGCCAAGGCCTACGACACCGACAAGCCCTCCACCACCTTCAGTGACATCGCCGGCTACGAGGGCGTGAAGACCGAGGTCACCGAGGTGGTCGACTTCCTCCGGATGCCCGAGCGGTTCCGTGAGATCGGCGCCCGCGTCCCCAAGGGCATCTTGCTCGTGGGGCCCCCCGGCACCGGCAAGACCTTGTTCGCCAGGGCCGTGGCCGGTGAGGCCGGCGTCGGCTTCCTGAGCGTGACCGGCTCCGACTTCATGGAGATGTTCGTGGGGGTTGGTGCCAGCCGTGTCCGCGACCTGTTCCAGCAGGCGCGCCGCATGGGCAAGGCGATCATCTTCGTCGACGAGATCGACTCGATCGGCCGCAAGCGCGGTGCCGGTCTGGGCGGGGGCCACGACGAGCGTGAGCAGACCCTCAACCAGCTGCTCTCGGAGATGGACGGCTTCGAGACCTCCGAGGGAATCGTGATCCTCGCCGCCACCAACCGGCCCGACATCCTCGACCCGGCGCTGTTGCGACCGGGGCGTTTCGACCGTCAGATCGTGGTGCCGCTGCCCGAGTACGAGGAGCGTCTCGCCATCCTCGAGGTGCACGCCCGCGACAAGCGGATGGGCGCCGACGTCGATCTGGCGACCATGTCCCGGGCCACACCCGGCATGGCCGGCGCCGATCTCGCCAACCTCGTGAACGAAGCCGCGCTCATCGCCGTGCGTCGGGGTTCCAAGGAGATCAACCGGATCGACTTCGAGAACGCCCGCGACCGCGTCGTGCTGGGCGCCAGTCGCGAATCGATGATCCTCAACGCCGAGGAGAAACGGGCCACCGCATTCCACGAGGGCGGCCATGCGCTGCTCGCCACCGTGCTCCCCCACGGCGATCCGCTGCACAAGGTGACGATCCTGCCCCGCGGGATGGCCCTCGGGGTCACGTGGAGCCTCCCCCAGGAGCGCCACACGTACTCCAAGGAGTTCTTCGAGGACACCATCTGCAAGGCCATGGGGGGCCGGGTGGCCGAGATGATCGTGTTCGGCAAGCTCAACAGCGGCGCTGCCAACGACCTCGAGCAGGCCACCGGCATCGCTCGGCGCATGGTGCGCGAGTGGGGCATGAGCGAGCGTGTGGGGCCGATGGCGTGGGCCGGACAGCAACAGGTGTTCCTCGGTGACGACCTCATGTCGAACCAACGTGAGTACAGCGACGACACTGCCAAACTGCTCGACGAGGAGATCTCGCGCATCCTCACCGACCAGGAGTCGAGGGCGCGTGAGCTGCTCACGAAGCATCGACGCGGACTCGAGCTGATCGCCGAGGCGCTGCTCGAGCACGAGACCATCGACGGTCCCGAGGTGGCCAAGCTGATCCAGCGGGGCATGGCCGAGAACGGCGAGGTCGAGCCGATGAAGATGAACGTGCTCGGCTCGCCCACCTGACGGGGGCGGCGCCCGGCGCCGGATCAGGTCTCGTTGGCGCCCAGGTGATCGTGGCCGTGACGTTCGCACGAGCCGTGCGACACCGATCCGGGGTCACGGGCCGTCGCCACGGCCGCCCACAGGTCGGTCGCGGTGACGGGACCGAGGAACGCGGCGTGCGTCACGCCCTCTGAGTCGGCCACCACGACCCCGGGCACGGCGTCGATGTCGTACTTGTCGTGCAGTCCACGGTGATCCTGATAACTGACCGTCTGGAACGCCACCTCGACCGATTCGACCACACGCGCCTTGTTCACGACGTCGGCACAGGTGGAGCACGTGTCGGAGGTGAACACCGCCACCAACCACGGTGCGTCGGGCCGGACGAAGTCGTCGCGATCGAGCTGAGCGGGCAGCTGGTGGCGGCGCTGCGTGGGTGCATCGACGCCCCGTCGCCGGCGCACCGCCTCGGCCATCACCGCCGCCACGACCACCACGACGAGGGCCAGGACCAGTTGCGTCACACCGACAGCTTACGACGCCACCGGCGTGGTGACCTCCCAGCGCACGGCATCACGGCGCGGCAGGCACCAGCCAGCTCGACGTGCGACCCTCACCCGAACCGCTCAGCAGCGATCGCTCGACGAAGATCCGACCGGTCGAGGTCACCACCAGCTCGCGGCCGATCGCCTGCTCGGCCGTGAGATCGATCGTGGCGATCGCCGCCGCGCCGATCTCGATCGACTCGAGTCCTGGCACCGGCTCGAGACCGTCGGGGCCCACCGATTGCACCGTGAGCGTGCCCGGTGTGTTGTCGGGGTTGAAGATCACCAACGCCGCCGAGGTGGCGGTCTCGGGACCCGCCACGAGGTGCCACGTGCTCGCCACGTACCCATCGGGGGACGGAGGCGCACCGAGCACCACCGATGAACCGGGGCGCCCGTCGATCGTCTCGGTCACCACCCGCTCGACCACGATCGACGGCTCGGCCCGCGTGCTGAACACGGTGGCGTGACGACCTTCGGGCAGCGTGGCGACCTGACCCGGATCGAACGTCACCACCTGCCGAGCGGGCACCGTGATCGGCTCGACGTCGGCGATGGCCGCCACCCCGAGGAAGATCGCATCGACCTCGACGGTGGAACCGGTGGGGTTGTAGATGCTGAACCGTTCGGTCACACCCGACCGCTTGTCGCCGTCGGCGAACCACCACTGGTCGCGCAGCGCCGGCGCCGCCAGCGACATCGTGTACCCGAGCCGGTTCCCGGCGAGGAAGTGCTGCGACCGCCCCACCACGAGCTGACCACGTGAGGCCTCCACCTGCACCGCCAGGCGATCTTCACCCTGGGCCCCGGCGCCCGGAGCACCCAGATCGAGCACCCGCACGCTGCGCGGCGGCACCGGGAGTCCCTGGTACCCCGCCGGAACCCGCGACCCGTCGGCAGTGGCGAACCCGATGTTGACGATGGCGGCATCGTCGAACGGGTTCGTCAGCACGATGTTGTTGAGGCTGCCGCCGACCGTGAACCCCTCGGCGAGGTACCACGTGCTGGACGTGTCGTCGGCACATGGTGAAACGGGCCTGCCCGCCGGGTGGATCACCCGCTGCTCGACGATGGCCGGCCCACCGTTGATCTCGACCACGGCGCTGACGAACGGAGCCGTGAGCCGGGTCGTGGCGTCGAGGACGGTGCGTGAGAACGGCTCGACCACCACGGTCTCGTCGATGGCAGCACCGGCACCGCCCAGCCACTGGATGTCGGCCGTCACGGGTGCGGCCGAGCGGTTGCCGATCAGGATCTCGCCGCCCACACCCTCCTCACCGGTGGCGGGCACACCAGGACAGAACCACGAGTCGGACAGCTGGTCGCCAGCGGGGGCCGCCGGCATCCATGGTGTCCGCACCGCGGCGAAGGTGGCGATCGTCGGGTCGGGGGTGCTCCGGGCGGCCACGATCAGCGCGGCCACCGTCACCATGACGATCACGAGGGCAGGGAGTCGGCGGCTCATCGGTCGATCCCCCACTCGGGCGCGGCGTCGAGGGCTTCGCCCGCGATGCCGGTGGACCCGGCGGCGAGTCGTGACGCCGAGGCGCCCGGCGCCATCCAGTCGGCCTCGTCGACGTCGATCTCGAGATCGAGGTCGATCAGCGTGTCGTCGTCGAGCTCACCAGGTCGACGGCGTCCGAACGGCACACTGAGCCGGGTGGCGGCGCCGAGGAGCAACAACCACAGCACGATCTGGATCCCGATGAGCAGGTCGCGCGCGCCGTCGGTCTCGTAGCGCACCTCCACCGATCCGGTGGAGTCGATGTCGAACGCCGTGGTGACACCGAACGCCTGGCGCGCCGCCACCGGGGCACCGTCGAGATCGAGGCGCCACCGCTGGTCGAACGGTACGGCGAGATGGACCACGCCCGGTTCGACGGGTCCGACCTGCGGCGTCAGCGGATCGAGCCCGGCGAGGAGCGGGCGAGCCGAGGTCATGTCGGCCCTCACGAGCGCCTCGCTGCCCGATTCCGTCGAGGCGTCGGCGGTCGGACCGGTCAGCAGCGACCCGGTCGGGATCCACGACCGGTTCTCGAACACGTGGATGTTGGGGGCGCCGAAGGTCTCGCCGATGTCGAGTTGCACGCCGAACGCCTCGAGCAGACCCTCGGGGAGCGGGATCGGGTCGGCCACGGTGGAACCCACTCCGTCGATCTCGGTCACCACCACGAACCGCACACCCAACGGAGCGAGCAGACGACCACCGCGTCGGGTCGACCCGTCGGCGATGCGGTCGAGCGCCTCGACCACCAGCGTGTCCGCATCGGTGATGGGCGCCGGCCATCGGTCGGTGAAGTCGAGCTGACCGCCGTCGATCACCGCATAGGCGAGACCGGGACGGTACTGGGCACCGGGCACGGGCAGCACCCGCGGATCGCCGACGAACATCACCCGGTACCCCCCCGACGCAGCTTCCGGTGGCGGGAGCTGGGCCCGGACCACCGTGGCCGACGTGGAGCGCGGCGCGCCCCAGCCGCCATCACCGATGGCGACCACACCCGGCACGATGCCGACCACGATGCCGAGGTTCGCGAGCACGGCCACCGGCTGCCGCCAGCCGAACCCCCGACCGCGAACGTCCTCACCGAAACCGCCGGCCACCGCGGCACACGAGATGGCCAGGCCGAACGCCACGGGCACCATGAGCAGAGCAGGATCGGGAGCCGAGATCGACCAGATGTCGTGGTCGACCAGCACGGCGAACCCGCCGAACACCAACACGAGACCCGCAGCCCGCACCGCCCAGGTCAGCCTCCACGCGTTGGTGATCGCCACGGCCACCACCAGCGGGACGTAGAGCGCGAGCGCGAGCACGGCGAAGGCCCGACCGTCGACCGACATCGACGCCACGTCGACGAGACTCGTGCCGCGGGCACCGGCGAGCTGCGGACCCGTGAGCGACGACCACGACCAGGTCCCGACCCATGGCAGGTTCACGAGCACAGCGGCCGCCGCCATGACGACGGTGCCGAGGGCGAACCACCCGGTGGTGCGCAGCGATCCGCCAGCGAGCAGGGTGGCGAGTGCCAGCACCGCACCGACCACCACCCACAACACCACCACGACCGGCACGAACGCCGCGGCAACGCCGAGCACGAGCGCACCGAGCGCGAGATATCGGATCCGCTGGCGCAACCCGGGGTCGGCGATGCCCTCGACCAGGTCCGATCCGGCCAGATCCGGGTCGGCCGTACCGATACCGGCAGACCGACGCAGGAAGTGCACCGCCCACGGCAACGCGGCGTACCAGACGAGACCCGACCAGCTCCCGGTGGCCATCAAACCGGGCACCAGCGGTGTGGCGGCGTACACCACCATCGCCGCCACCCGAGCCCGGTTCATGGGGAAGACACCCGCAGCGCGCCAGGCACCCGCCACTCCGAACACGACCAGACCGAGCACCGCCATGGTCATCGCGAGCTCCATCCGGAACCCGGCGAACACACTGAGACCGGCGAGTGCGGCGAACCCGGTCGGGATGGCCGACGTGGCGCCGAACGAGCGTGCATCCCAACCCGAGCGATAGGTCTCCAACAGCTCACGGGGGCTCTCGGGGAAGGCCAGGAACTCCCCCACCTGGGGCACACCGCGGTCGATGAACGAGCGACTCCCGATCACGAGGGCGGTGAGCACCAGGAACCACGCCAGCAACGGCGCGTACGAGGCTTCGCGCCAACGCCGCACGGTGGACCCGGTTCCGATGTACGTGGTGGTCTCGCGCCCACGGATGTACGAGGTGAGCCGCGCACTCCCGCGGAGCTGCAACCCGAGGATCTCGCGCTCGGGCACCGATCGGTGCGGCGCGACCGCGCGCCGCCGGGCGATCAGGGTGGGCGTCTTGGGGATCAGCCCGATCATCGCCCGGAGCGAGGCGAGGGCATCGCTGAAACGGCCCGTGAAGAGCCCGACCACCAGTTCGAGCAGCGTGAGCACGACGAGCTGCACCGAGCGGCCGAGCAACCGTTGCGGGCCCGTGAGCACCGCGACCGACCGCATCCGATGACGGGCCCGGAGTCGTCGATGGTCGAGATCGGGGCGGCGATCATCGAGGCGCTCGCGGTGACGGACCCGGGCATCGGGCGCCACGACCACGCGGGCACCGGTCAGATGAGTGCGCCAGCACAGGTCGAGATCGTCGCCGTGGAACGTGATCCCGGGGTCGAAACCGTCGAGCAACCGGAACAGATCAGCGCGAACGAGCACGAACGCCGACGGGAGCACGAACACGTCGCGCACGGCGTCGTGCTGCTCCTGGTCGAGTTCGCCCGGCTCCACCACCGGATCGACCTCCCCGAACCGGTCGACCTGGAGTCCGACGTGTTGGAGTCGACGGGGTTCGTCCCACTCGACCAGCTTCGGGCCCACCATCCCGGCGTTCGATCGGTAGAGCTCGGTCACGAGCAGGCGCACCGCGTCGGGCGCCGGCGCCACATCGTCGTGGCACAGCAGGAAGAAGCCGTTGTCGCCCTCGACGAGGCGGAGCACCTCGTTGGCGATCGCGCCGAACGACCCGGTCGAACCCGAGCTCCGCACGAATGCCCCGGGCAGCACGGCGCACACCCGCTCCTCGATCGCCGCGACCTCGTCGGGGGCGGCGGCACCGTCCACCAGGAACAGGTGGCGGAGGTTGGGGTAGTCCTGCGCAGCGTGGGCGCTGAGCGACTGGTCGAACCACTCGCCGGGCTCGTGGACCACGACGACGCACACCACGGAGGGGGCGGTCTGACGGTCGGGTTCCACGACTGAGCGAGGCTAGCGGTGTCACCCTCTCACCCACGGTCACCGATGACCGTCGACCCGTGACCAGTGACCCGTGACCGGTGACGACCAGACCGATCGCCGGGAGGCAAGTGCTTGCAAAAGTATGCAGTAGGTGCTACAGTTGTTCCCAGACCCGGTCACCCCCGACCGCGACCCACCATCCCATCTGCTCACCCACCAGGAGGCCCCCCGTGCCCACGTTCCCGTCGTTCGATCTCTCCAACTTCGATCTCTCCAACTTCGATCTCGCCAACCTCGATCTCCCCGACTTCGATCTCTCCCGGATCGACATCTCGAAGGTCGACCTCCCGACGATCGATTTCTCCGGCATCGACCTGCCCAGCATCGACCTCCCCCAGGTCGACACCGACCGGGTGGTCGGCCTCGCTCGTGACGCCGCCTACGTCGGCATCGGCCTCGGCGTACTCGCCGTCCAGCAGGCCCAGGTGCGACGCCGCGAGATCCGCGCCACCGTCGAGCGGCAGATCCGCCAGCTCGTCGACGCCGCCAGCTGACCCCGTCGCGCACCCTTCGACATCAGACGCGCCACCTCGACCACGCTCCCCCGCTGCGAGCGTGGTCGGGGGATAGCCTCGGCGGTCTCGTGTCGACCTCCGAACTCCCCGACCTTCCTCACGAACAGGGCCACGACCCAGGCCACGACACGGCACGCCGGCTCCCCGTCCCCCCGGGCACGCTTCCCGTGGGCGCCGCGCTGTTGGTCGCCGGCTTCGCCACCTACGCGTTCTTCCGCGTCGGCCAGTCCGCGCTCGGCGGCGCCGCCGAGTTCGCACCGATCTCGGCGCTCTGGTTCGCCACGTTCTCGCTCGCGCCGGGGGTGTTCCTCCCCCTCGAACAGGAGCTCGGTCGAGCGTTGTCGCACCGAACGGCACGCGGCCAGGGCGGACAACCCGTGGTCCGCAAGGTGGTGTTCCTCGGTGCGCTCCTCGCCGGCATCGTGCTCACGATCATCCTGATCGCCAGCCCGGTCATCACCCGGGTGTACTTCGACGGTGACTGGGTGATGCTCGCCGCGCTCGCCACGGCGTTCGTGGCCTACGCACCGGCCCACCTCGCACGCGGCATCTGCTCCGGCACCGGTCGGTTCCGCTCGTACGCCATCATCATGGGATCCGACGGCATCGTCCGGATCGTCTTCTGCCTGGCCCTCGCCGGCATCGGCATCACCGCGGCCGGCCCCTACGGATTCGCCGTGGCCCTCGCACCCCTCTTGGCCGTGGGCGTGCTGTCGCTCCGGGGTGCGCTGGCGACCGAGCCGGGTCCGCCCGCCGAGTGGCGCGAGGTCACACCGAACCTCGGATGGCTGCTGTGCGGTTCGATGTTCCAGGCCGCACTGCTGAATGCGGGCGTGGTGGCCGCCACCCTGCTGTCGACCCCCGACGAACGCTCGCTCGTCACCCAGTTCGCCTTCGGGGTGCTCCTGGCCCGGGTGCCGTTGTTCATGTTCCAGGCCGTGCAGGCCGCGCTGCTCCCCCGCCTCTCGCAGCTCGCGGCCCGCAACGAGCTGGCCGAATTCAGATCCGGCTTCAAGCGGTTGATCGTGCTCGTGATCGTGGTGGGCGCCACCGGCACCGTCGGGGCGTTCCTGATCGGGCCGTGGGTGATCGATCTGGTCTACGGCGCCGACCTGACCGGCCGCACCCTCGCGATGTTGGCGCTCGCGAGCGCGATCTACATGCTGGCACTGGCCACCGCGCAGGCGGTGATCGCCCTGCGGGGCCACGCCTACGTCGCGGTCGGCTGGGCCTCGGGGTTCGCCACGTTCATCGTGGTCACCTGGCTGTCGAGCGATCTGCTCTTCCGCCGGATCGAGATCGGCCTCCTCGCGTCCAGCATCGTGGCACTCGTGGTGTTCGCCACCACGCTGCGCTCACGGCTGCGCACGGGGGTCGAGCCCGACGCCGACTCGGTGATGGATGCGATCACCGACATGCCGCTCGAGTCCTGAGCGCCACGGTCGGTCCGGCGCGACGTCAGTCAGCGGGTTCGATGTCGGGTACCGGCACGCCGGCTTTCTTGGCCTCGAGGGCGAGGTCGTTGGCGACCATCATCTTGACCAGTTCGGGGAACGCCACCTCGGGCTCCCAGCCCAGCATCTCTCTCGCCTTCGAGGCGTCACCGATCAACAGGTCGACCTCGGCCGGCCGATCGAACTTCGGGTCACGCCGCACGTACTGCTCCCAGTCCGCGATCCCGACCTCGGCGAACGCCCGCTCCACCAGGTCCTGCACCGTCTGCGTCGACCCCGTCGCGATCACGTAATCCTCCGGCTGATCCTGCTGCAACATCAACCACATCGCCTTCACGTAGTCCCCGGCGAAGCCCCAATCACGCTTGGTGTCCAACGTGCCCATCACCAACTCGTGCTGCAACCCCAACTTGATCCGCGCCGCCGCATTGGTCACCTTGCGCGTCACGAACTCCAACCCCCGGCGCGGCCCCTCGTGGTTGAACAAGATCCCCGAACACGCGAACAAGCCGTACGACTCCCGATAGTTCACCGTGATGTCGTGCCCGAACACCTTCGCGCACCCATACGGAGAACGGGGGTGGAACGGCGTCAACTCCGTCTGCGGCGTCTCACGCACCTTGCCGAACATCTCCGACGACGACGCCTGATAGAAGCGGATCGGATTGTTCTGCGTGCCACCCACCATCCGGATCGCCTCCAACATCCGCAACACCCCCAACCCGGTGATGTTCGCCGTCAACTCCGGCTGCGTGAAACTCAACGCCACGAACGAGATCGCCCCCAGGTTGTACACCTCATCGGGCTGCACCATCTCCAACACCGACACCAATGACGGCAGATCTGCCAGATCTCCCGAGACCAACTCCAACCACGGCATCTCATCGGTCAACGCCGCCACCCGCGGATTGTTCTGCCCCTTCACCATCCCGAACACGTCGTACCCCTGCGAATGCAAGAACTCCGCCAGATGCTGACCATCTTGACCAGTGATCCCAGTGACAAACGCACGCGGCATGACGAATACTCCCGTGGACTCGGAGGGCGGGCGCCACTCCCGCGACGGGTCCGCACCGTGCGAAACCGCCCCGGGGACGGCGAGGCATCGTGAGTCTAGGGGCAGGTAGCGTGATCAGGCCCGGAACCCGGCCGCCACGCACTCACCGCGCCCCATGACACCACTCCACGTCGCCGTCGACGTCGCCCCGCTCCACGGCCACCGCACGGGTGTCGGTGTGGCCACCGCCGGCATCGTCGACGCCATCGGACGACGCGACGACGTGACCCTTGCGCCCTATCTCGTGAGTTTCCGGGCCCGACCCGTCCCGCCCGAGCGGCGGCTCCCGCTGCCCGCCGGCCTGGCGATGCGCGCCTGGGCGCGGGGCGACGTGCCACGGGTCGACCGCTGGCTCCGCGACGCGTCGGTGGTGCACGGGACCAATTACGTGGCACCCCCGAGCCGTCTGCCCACCGTCATCTCGGTCTACGACTGCTGGTTCCTCGCCCACCCCGATGAGGCGTCCAACTCGGTCCGGCGGGCCGCCCGGGTGCTGCGGCGAGCAGTGCGACGGGGTGCCTGGATCCACGTGAGCTCACAGGCCACGGCCGACGTCGCCGCCGAGCTGCTCGGGACCGACCGGATCCGGGTGGTGCACCTCGGCCCCCCCACGGTCGAGGCACACCCCCTGGCCCGGGAGGCGCCGACCTTCCTCCACGGACACCCCTTCCTGCTCGCGATCGGCACCACCGAGCGCCGCAAGGACATCCCCTCGCTCGTGCGGGCATTCGCCCGACTCGACCGGGGTTCCGGAGAGCTCCGGCTCGTGGTCGCAGGCGCTCCAGGCGACCACCACGACCAGGTGCTCGACGCCGTTGCCGGCCTCGACCACGCGGTTCAGCGACGAGTGCACGTCACCGGAACGGTCGACGCCGCGACCAAGCACGCACTGCTCGCGCATGCCGAGGCGCTGGTCTACCCGTCGCTCGACGAAGGGTTCGGCTTCCCCGTGCTCGAGGCACAGGCTGCGGACACGGCCGTGGTGGCGTGTCGGGTCGGGTCGATCCCCGAGGTGGCCGGCCTCGGCGCGGAACTGGTCGAACCGGCGTCGGTCGAGGCGCTGACCGCCGGTATCGGTCGCGTGCTCGACGACACCTCCCACCGCCACGCGCTCGTCGCCGCCGGCCGCGACAATCTCCGGCGGTTCTCGTGGCAACGCTGCGCCGACGAGCTGGTCGACCTCTACCGTGAGGCCATCGAGGACCAACCGTGAGCGCACCGACCGGACCGGACCGATCCGGAGCACCACCCACCTCACCCCGGGTGACCGTGATCTCCGGTGGAGTCGGAGCGGCCCGGCTGCTCAGCGGCATCGTGCAGGTGGTCGAGCCGGCGGCCGTGACCGCCGTCGTCAACACCGGTGACGACACCGAACTCCACGGCCTCCACGTCTCACCCGACCTCGACACCATCGTCTACACGCTCGCGAACGCGATCGATCCCGAACGCGGGTGGGGGCTGGTGGACGAGACGTGGCGGACGATGGCCGCACTCGAGCGCTACGTCGCCGTACGTCCCGACGGCTCCGCGGCCGCGCCCACCTGGTTCAACCTCGGCGACCACGACCTCGCCACGCACTTCTACCGCACCGCCCGACTCCGCGAGGGCGCCGATCTCACCACCGTGACCGCCGAGATCGCAACGGCCTGGGGCCTCGCGCTCCGGGTGCTCCCGATGACCGATCAGCGCTTCCGGACCCGCATCGAGACCGAGTCCGACGGACTGATCGATTTCCAGGACTACTTCGTCCGCCTCCGACACGCTGTTCCCGTGCGCCGCATCGAGTTCGATCACGATGACGCCCGCCTCACACGGCAGGCCCGCGCCGCCATCGTCGACGCCGACGTCGTCCTGATCGCACCGTCGAACCCGCTCGTCTCGGTGGGACCGATCCGTGCCCTGCCCGACGTCGACGCGCTCCTCCGCGATCGCCGCGACTCCGTCGTCGCGATCTCACCGATCGTGGGTGGCGCTGCCCTGAAGGGTCCCGCCGACCGGATGCTGACCGAGCTCGGCCACGAGGCCTCGGTGATCGGCGTGGCGTCGCTCTACCGCGACGTGGCGAGCACCCTCGTGATCGACCGGGCCGATACGGCGTCGGCGGAGCAGGTCCGATCCGCCGGGATGCGCTGCGAGGTGACCGACACCGTGATGTCAGCACCCGGTGTGGCCGCCGAACTCGCCCGCACCGCGATGGCCGCAGCGCTCAGCGGCTGAGCGCGAGACCGTCGGCCAACGTCGTCCACGGCGACCACCCGAGGTGGATGCGAGCGCGCACCGGCGACACCGCGAACCGCTGCACCTCGTCGGGCCTGGCCGGGGCGAACTCGGGAATCGGCCCCGCGCCCCCGTTGACCGCCTGCCACAGGTCGAGCAGAGGTGTCTGCACGCCGGTCCCGATGTTCACCACCAGACCACTGCCACGGTGCCCGGCGCGCACCAAGGCGTCGACCACGTCGTCGACGAACACGAAGTCACGGGTCTGCCGGCCGTCGCCGGTGAGGGTGGGCGCCACGTGATGTGACGTCGCATCCAGCATCGCCGCCACGACACCGTCATCAGGTCGCTGGCGGGGGCCGTACACCGAGGCGACGGCGAGCGCGGTGAACTCGACAGCGTGCTGCGCCCGGTACACGTCGAGCAGGTCGACCACCGCCCTCGCCATCACCCCGCGAACGCCGCGGGCCTCGAGTGGACGTTCCTTCACCGGGAGATCGCGGCTGGCAGGGGTGCCGTACATCGCCGCTGCCGGGAGTGCAACCACCATCTTGTGGACACCGCACGCACGCGCACCCTCGAGCACCGTGAGCACCCGGGCGAGCGCCGCGGCGTACTCGTCGACCGATGCAGCGCGTCGCGGCACCGTCGCGAGCACGTGGACCACCGAGGGTCGCCGCATGGCCAGCAACGACGACATCTCCGACGACCCGGCGTCGAGGTGGTGGATCTTCAGCTCGCCGCCGGCTGCCCTGGCATCGGCGAGGTTCGCCAGCGAGCCGGTCGACAGGTCGTCGACCACCTCGACGGACTCACCCTCGGCCAGCAACCGATCGACGAGGTGCGAGCCCAGGAACCCTGCGCCGCCCACCACGAGATGGCCCACGACCCGACCTCACCCCGACTCGGGGAGGCGGGCATCGACCAACTCGGCGTGATCGGCCACGGCACCATCGACCCCGATCACCGAGCCACGGACCCGTGCATCTCGACCCACGCTGCCCATCACGATCGAGCGCTCGATCACCGCACCGTCGGCCACCCGGGCGCCGCCCAGCACGACCGACGCGGTGAGCCGTACCCCCTCGCCGATGCTCGCCCCAGCGTCGACCAGCGACGAGTCGAGCACCGCTGATCCCGCCACGTGGGCTCCAGACGCCACCGCCTCGCAGCGTTCAGCCCGAACCCCGTTCAGCAGGTCGATGTTGGCATCGAGGTAGGTCTCCGGACGCCCGGTGTCGATCCAGTAGTCATCGGTGGGCATCGCGTACAACCTGCCATCGGCCACCACCTGCTGGAAGGTCTCGCGCTCGACCGACACCTTGCGACCGGTGGGGATGCGGTCCAGCACCGACGGTTCGAACACATAGGTACCGGCATTGATCAGGTTCGAGGTGGTCTCGCCGGGAGCCGGCTTCTCGACGAACCGCAGCACCGCGCCCGAGCGGTCGACCTCGACCACCCCGAACGCCGACGGATCGTCGACGGGCGTGAGGTGCAGCGTGGCCTCGGCACCGAATCGCCGGTGGGCGTCGATCAGATCGCCCACCGTCAGATCGGTGACGATGTCACCGTTGGCCACCACGAAGGTGCCGTCGATGCCGGTGTGGTCGGCGGCGAAGCGGATGGCGCCAGCGGTGTCGAGCGGTTCGGGCTCGACCGCGTAGTGCAGCACGACGTCACCCACCCGACCGTGGGGGAACGCCTCGACGAACGGCTCGGGACGGAACCCGAGTGCGAGCGTGACGTCGGTGACCCCGGCCGCCGCCAGGCGATCGACCAACCGGGCGATCATCGGTCGGTGGCCGATGGGCAGCATCGGCTTGGGGACGTGGTCGGTGAGTGGCCGCAACCGCGTGCCGCGCCCGCCCACGAGCACGACCGCGCGCATCAGTCGCCGTCGTCCTCTTCCGTCTCGGGGAAGATCGAGGGATCGAAGTCGTCGGGCAGCTGACCGAGTTCGATCAGTTCCTCCGGCGTGAACTGGGTGATGTCGATCGCGCCCAGTTCCGGGAGCTGCGACGCCCACGGCGGCATCGGCACCGGCTCGCCACGCGGCATGAACGCCATTGCGAACACCATGCCGTCGTTCTGCACCCGCACGTTCTCGAAGTTGGCGATGTAGCGGGTGCCGTTACCGGTGTCTTCGAACGAGCCCCACACGACCATCGACAGCTCGGCGTCCTCGCCGTCGCACTGGGTCTCGCCCGGGATGAACTCGGCCCCGGGACCCCATGGTCCGATGGTCTGATCGGGGGGGAAGCGGAGCCGTTCGTTCGTGAACTCGACCTCGTAGGTGCCGAGGAAGACCCCGAGCGTGGCCCGACGGCCGACGGCCCGCGACGTGAACGGGTGCCAGTGGATCACACCGTCATCGTGGCTGTGCACGCCGGTCTGGAGATAGTTGGTCGAGGTGAGCTGACCCTGGGCGTTGCGGACCTCTTTGTCACCTTGCAGCTGGTACCACTCGCCACAGATGTAGAAGCCCGCCGCGGCGTGCCAGTGCTGGTTGATGGTGGGGGCCGAGGCATCGAAGGCCGGCTGCGACTGGCGGGCGTACACGACGGTGCCGACCCCGAGTACCACCACCAGTGCGACGATCAACGGGAACAGGGTGCCGCCCTGGAACCGGACGGTCTTGCCCTTGCCGCGTTGCGTCAGACGGGCGGCTTTCTTGGTCGACGATGAGGGTGCCACGAGTGGTAAATGCTATCGGCGGCGGCCCGGCTTCGGGCCGCGGGCCCTCCCGCGCCGGGAGCGCGACGCGTCCGTCACCGACCACCGATCAGCGCCTCGTACGCCGCTGCGACAGCTGCCGGCGACGCGGCCGACTCCACCCAGGCCCGGCCGGCCGCACCCAGTGGGGCACCGAGATCGTCGCGACCCACGAGCTCGCCCACCGCAGCGGTGAACGCGACGGGATCATCTGGGGGCACGGCGATCCCACCACCCGACGCAGTGAGCATCCTGGGAACCTCGGTCCCCGGATCGATCGCCGCCACCACCGGCCGGCCGGCGGCCAGGATCGAGTACGTCTTCGACGGCACCGAGACCCGGCCGAGCCCACGTCGCAGCGGCACGACGTGCACATCGCCGGTCGCCAACACCTCGTTCAGCCGTTCGGCCGGTTGGAAGTCACCGAACCGCACGTTGGGGATCCCGGCGGCATCGTGTTCCAGTGTGGACCGGGCGGCGCCCTCGCCGTTGATCAGGAACGTCACGTCGGGCAATGCCCGAGCCGCCGCCAACACCAGCTCCAGCGACTGCGAGAAACCGACGTTCCCCGCGTACAGCACGACCGGTTCCGAGCCGATCCCGAGCTGGGTCCGGTACGTGGTCATCCGGTCGGCCGGACGCAGCTGCTCGGTGTCGACGAAGTTGGGGATCACGTGCACGTCGCCCCGACGACCCGTCGGCAGCTTGGCACGCACGTTGGCGGCGAGATCCTCGCTCAGCACCGTGACGGCCGACGACCGGCGGTAGCTCAGCCGCTCGAGCCACGCCGCGACGCCGATGATCCGTCGGTCGGTGATCGCTCCGGTCTCGATCGCGGCGTCGGGGAAGACGTCCTGGATGTTGAACACCAATGGTGCCCGGTGCCCCAACCCGACCGCCCAGCCCGTGAGACCGAGGGTGAGCGGCGGCGACATCGCCAGCACGGCGTCGGCCCGTCGGAACCAGCCGCCCGCCCGCAGCCCCATGAGCCCCGCCAGCGCCGAGAACGCGCCGAAGCCGGCGGCGCGACGCAGCAGATTGCGCCGGTCTCCACCCGGGAACGGGTGGAGACGGGTGATCGATCCGAAGTCGACGCGCTCGGTGCGCACCACACGGCCACCCCAACCCGGCTCGATCGAGTGGGTGCGGTACCACGGCAGTGCCGTGACCACGTGGAGCTCGTGGCCGAGGGCGGCCAACTCGTGCACGATCCGGCTCATCACCCGACCCGTGGGTGCGGTGTCGGGGTCGAAGTGGGGGCACAGCACCACGATCTTCAACGGGATCGACGAACGGCCCGACGTCTCCACGTCGCCGTCCACGCCGCCGTCCACGTCGCCGTCCACGTCGCCCTTCACGTCGCCCTTCACGGCTCGACCGTCCGTTCGTACGCGTCGATCAGCGCCGTTGCCGAGACGTCGAGACCGAAGCGAGCCACCCGGGCGAGACCGGCCGCAGCCAGCTCCCGGCGCGACCGGCGCACCTCGACCAACGCGCTCGCCCACGCCTCGGGATCATCGGCGGGAAGGACCAACCCGGCGTCGCCCACCACCTCGCGCACGGCGGGATGGTCGCCACAGATGACGGGGGTGCCGAGCGCCATCGCCTCGATCAGCGGCGCACCGAACCCCTCGTAGACGCTGGGGAACACCAGGGCCTCGGCCATCACCAGCAACGCGTCACGGTCGGTCTCCGGCACGCGCCCCGGCCGCACCACCCGGCCCGACAGACCGAGCTCGGCGATCGACCGCTCGACCTCGTGCTCAGCGGCACCCTTCCCGCCCAGGAGCACCAGCCGGAGATCGGGATCGGTCCAGTGCCGGCGCATGGTCTCGAGGAGCAGCCGGTGGTTCTTGTGCGGATGGGTGATGGCCGGGTACACGAGCACCGGACCCGGGCCGAGACGGAGGCGACGCCGCAGGGACGCCTCGTCGAACTCGAGCGGGCCGGTGGGCACATCGATGCCGTGGGGCACCACGACGACGCGATCGGGATCGGTCTCGAACGCATCGATCACCGTGCCGCGCACGAACTCGCTCGGCACGGCCACCACAGCGGCTCGGCGGACCGACCGGGGCATCATGAACCGCAGGTACCGCAGCTTGCCCGCCGACACGTACGCGGGATGGTCGAGGTACTGCAGGTCGTGGATCGTCAGCAGGACCGGACCCGGCCCCACCATCGGGGTGGTACCACCACCATGGTGCACCAGGTCGAAGGGGTGGGGACGTCGGGTGCGCCGGGCGAGCCAGGTGTGTTCCGAGAGCACCCGCGACGGTCTCCGCGACCCCGAGGTCGGGGCCGTCTCGATGGCGTACCGCTCCGCCAGTTCCGGATGCGCACCCGGGTATCCGGGTAGCGCGAACACGGTCGGGTCGACCCTCGCCCGCTCCGGATCCACGAGGGCCAGACCCGACAGCTGGCGCGCCAGGTACTCCTCCGATCCGCCCACCTCGCCCGGCACGCACCACAGCAGGTTCACCGCCACCCGGAGGGTCACCTGGCGACCTCCGCGTACGCCGCCACCGTGGCGTCGGCCGTGGCCGCCCACGTGAGCTCACCGGCCCGCCGACGGCCGCGCTCGACGAACTCGTCGCGCCGACGCGGGTCGAGCGCCTCGCTGATGCCCCGGGCGATGTCGTCGACGTCGCCCGGGTCGACGAGCACTGCGGCCCCACCGGCCACTTCCTCGGTGGAGGTACCGCGGCTCGTCACCACGGGCACGCCCTGTGCCATGGCCTCGGCCACCGGCAGCCCGAACCCCTCCCACTCACTCGGATATGCGAACACGGTGGCCGACGAATAGCACGCCGCGAGGTCGTCGGGCGGCACGAAACCGACGAAGCGCACATCGGTGTCGAGGCGGTTCACGTCGTCGAGCGCGTCGCCCCATCCGTCGGTCCCCACCACCACCAGCGGAACCGGCTCGTCGAGGCGGCTGACCGCGATCGCCAGGCGCACGAGGTTCTTGCGCGGCTCGACGGTGCCCACGAAGAGCACGAAGCGGTCGGGCAGGTCGTGGACCCGACGGACGCGCTCGATGTCGTGCGGGGTCACCTCGACCGGATCGACCCCGAGCGGCACGTGCCGGATCCGATCGGACTCGAGACCGGCTTCCACCATGTCGCTCACGGTGGCGTGGCTCGAGCACAGCACGACGGCGGCCCGCCGGCGGATCACGTCGAGGCTGCGGCGCATCGTGCGGACGCCGTGACGACTGAACCGCTCCGGGTACCGCACGAACGCCAGATCGTGCACGGTGACCACCAGTGGCGCATCCGATGCCGCGGGCACCAGGCCGGTCGCGTGGCAGACGTCAACGGGGCCGGTGACCGACTCGACGAGCGGCCACCGCGCCCGTAGCCAGGTCTCGTACAGCCAGGGCCGCGCCACCGGCAGACCTCGGACACGTATCGACGGGCGCCACGCCGGTTCCGGTGGACGCCGGTGCCGGCCGGCCACACCGAGCAGCTCCACCCGCGGATCGGCCTCGAGGTGCTCGGCCACCCGCAGCGCTGCCACGGCCGTACCTCCCGGCACCTCGTGCCAGCACTGCTCCAGGGTGTAGGCGACGCGGAGGGGTTCGGGCACCGCACCATGATGGCCGCGCCGCCCTAGCATCGGTCGCATGTCGCACTTCTGGTCCGGTCGACGCGTGCTCGTGACAGGTGGAGCGGGCTTCCTCGGCCGGCGGGTGGTGGCACGGCTGACCGACCACGGGGCCGACGCGATCGTTCCCCGCAGCGCCGACCACGACCTCACCCGGCCGGGTGTGGCCGAGGAACTCCTCGCCGAGCACGCTCCCTCGCACATCGTGCACCTGGCGGCGCGGGTCGGTGGTATCGGGTACAACCAGGCCGAACCGGCACCGCTGTACCTGTCGAACCTGCTGATGGGCACCCATGTGATCGAGGCTGCTCGACACGCTCCCAGCGTCGAGAAGACCGTCCTGCTCGGCACGGTGTGCTCGTACCCGAAGTTCACACCCGTGCCGTTCAACGAGGACTCGTTCTGGGACGGTTACCCGGAGGAGACGAACGCGCCGTACGGCATCGCCAAGAAGGCCCAGCTCGTGCACGCTCAGGTGAACGCCGAGCAGTACGGCCAGCGCTTCTCCTACCTGATCCCCACGAACCTCTACGGCCCCGGAGACAAGTTCCATCCGTCGGTGTCCCACGTGATCCCGGCGCTCATCGCGAAGTGCGTCGACGCCGTCGAGGCCGGACACGAGTCGATCGACGTCTGGGGTACCGGTACCGCCAGCCGGGAGTACCTCTACGTCGACGACGCTGCGGCGGCGATCGTGCTCGCCGCCGAGCTCCACGAGGGAACCCAGCCCCTCAACCTGGGTACCAACCACGAGGTGACCATCCGTGAGACGGTCGAGACCATCGCCCGTCTGGTCGGCTTCGACGGCGAGCTGCGCTGGGACCCCACCAAGCCCGATGGCCAGCCCCGCCGCAGGGTGGACGCCACCCGCGCCGAGCAGCAGCTCGGCTGGCACGCCTCCATGCCCTTCGACGACGGGCTCCGCGCCACCATCGACTGGTACCTCGCCAACCGCGAGGACGCCACCCGTCCGCCCACCCCCTGACTCCTCCACGAACCGTCCGCGGTGAACCGGCGGTTCCGGGCGATCCACGCGGACAGAACGCCGGCAACCCCCCGAACTGTCTGTGGTGGGGCCGCAGAACCGGAGGATTCACGCGGACAGGTCGGGGAGGCCGGCGGCCTCGGCGGGGGCTCGGTACGCGGCGGCGAGTGACTCGACCGTCTCATGGGCGTTCAGTCCGCTCGGGTTCGGCACCACCCACAGCTCGGCGCCCTCGAAGCGCGCCGGCTGTCGGCCCGCCACGGCATCGCGGACACCGAACGCCGAGCGATAGGCCGTGATGCCGGCCACGGCCACCACCGCCGGACGGTGTTCCTCGACGAACCGGCGCAGACGGACGCCGCCCTCGCGGAGCTCGTCCACGCTCAGCTCCGACGCCTTCGCCGTGGCCCGTGCCACCAGATTGGTGATGCCGATGCCCCGTTCGAGCAGGTGGGAGCGATCGTGGTCGGACATCCCGACCCCCCGGTCGATCTCACGGTCGATGATCCCGGCGCGGTGCAGCGCCGGGTAGAAGCGGTTGCCCGGGTGGGCGAAGTGGGTCGACGTGGCGGCGGTCCACAGCCCGGGATTGATCCCGACGAACAGCAGCTTCAGCGACGGCCCCACCAGATCGGGCACCTCCACGTCCCGGAACGACTCCAGCTCGGCCCTCGTGAAACCCATCGCGGCCGAGCGTACGCGTCGGCGAGACTGTGGGGATGGGGCATCCTCACTGGCCACTCTTCGATCTCGAGGTCCGCACGCCCCGGCTCACGTTGCGATACATCGATGACGCTCTCGGCGTCGAGGTCGCCGGAGTCGCCAGCCGCGGCGTCCACGACCCGTCATGGACCCCGTTCATGACGCCGTGGACCGACCACGAGTCGCCCGACCTCGAGCGCAACGCGTTCCGCTTCTGGTGGCGGTCACGAGCCGAGACGACACCCGAGAGGTGGACCATCAACCTCGCCGTGATCGCCGATGGCACGGTGGTGGGCGCGACCGGGCTCTCGAGCGAGCGGTTCGACGTGCTGCGTTCGTTCGAGACGGGTTCGTGGTTGGGCCGCGAGTTCCAGGGCCGAGGGCTCGGCCGCGAGCTCCGTGAAGCCGTTCTCCATCTGGGGTTCGCCGGCTTCGACGCTGCGTTGGCGACCACCGGGGCATTCGCCGACAACGAGCCGTCGCTCGCCATCACCCGCGGACTCGGCTACGAGCCGGAGGGACGCCGACGCGTGGTGCGGCGCGACGAGGTGGGAGAGATCCACGGATTCCACATGCCGCGGGAGCACTGGGCCACGATCCGCCGCGACGACATCACCATGACCGGCGTCGAGAGTGTCCGTGACCTGCTCGCCATCCACTGACCCCGAGATGGTGTCGACGAACTGTCTGTGCAGATCCGGCGGATCCGCCGGATTCACGCGGACAGTTCGTGGAGGAGTTCGCGGAGGGGGTCGGAGAAGTGGCGCATCGGGGGGAGTCCGGAGAGGCGCAGCACGGCGTTGTCGAGCACGCTGTTGGCCGGGCGCGGTGCGGGCCGTGGCGGCTGGAGATCGGCGGTGGAGATCGGTGACACCATGTCGGGATCACGCCCGAGCCCGGCCACGATCTCACGGACGAACTCGTACCAGCTCACCGCGCCCTCGTTCGTCACGTGGTGCACCCCGGTGCGACGATCGAGCGCGAGCCGCCGCAGCACGGGGGCGAGATCGGCCGTGAAGGTCGGACAGCCGCGCTGGTCGTCCACGAAGCTCAGCGAGTCACGTTCGACCGCCAGCCGAGCCACGGTGTGAACCATGTTGTGACCGTGGAACCCGCAGACCCAGGAGGTACGGACCACCGAGGCGTCGGGACCCGCCTCACGCTCGCCGGCCAGCTTCGACGAGCCGTACACCGACCGCGGGTTCGTGACGTCCCATTCGTGGTACGGGCGATCGAGCGTGCCGTCGAACACGTAATCGGTGCTGACGTGCACGAGATGGGCGTCCACGAGTTCGCATGCCTCACGAACCCACCGCACGGCCAGGGCGTTGCCGGCGAACGCTCGCTCGGGATCGCCCTCGCATGCGTCGACCGCGGTCCATGCCGCGCAGTGGATCACCGCATCGGGCCGCACCGTGGTGATCGCACCCAGCACTGCGTCACGTGAGGTGACGTCGAGGCGATCGCGATCGGCCGCGACGACCTCGTCGCCAGCCCCGAGGCAGGTGGCGACCACATCGTGTCCGAGCTGGCCGCCCGCACCGGTGACGAGGATCCGCATCACCATCGATCTCCCGGCTACTGACCGGCCTCGGCGTATTTCGCCTCGGTCGCAGCCTTCTGCGGACGCCACCAGTCGGCGTTGGCCCGGTACCAGCCGATCGTGGCCGCCAACCCCTCGCCGAAGTCGGCATAGCGGGGCCGCCAACCGAGCTCGTCTCGCAACTTGGACCAGTCGATCGCGTAGCGCAGATCGTGACCGGCACGGTCGTTGACGTGGTCGAAGTCGTCGGCCGGCCGGCCGAGGAGCGTGAGGATCGTCTCGACCACCTGGCGGTTGTCACGCTCGCCGTCGGCACCGATCAGGTACGTCTCGCCGAGCTGACCGCGCTCGACGATGGCGAGCACGGCCGCGCTGTGGTCGTCGGCGTGGATCCAGTCGCGCACGTTCGCACCGGCGCCGTACAGCTTCGGGCGTCCGCCGTCGAGCACATTGGTGATCTGCCGCGGGATGAACTTCTCGACGTGTTGGAACGGCCCGTAGTTGTTCGAGCAGTTGCTGATGGTGGCGCGCACGCCGAACGAGCGCACCCACGCCCGCACGAGCAGGTCGGACCCGGCCTTGGTGGCCGAGTACGGGCTCGACGGGTTGTACGGGGTCGACTCGGTGAAGCGCGCCGGGTCGTCGAGCTCGAGATCGCCGTAGACCTCGTCGGTGGAGATGTGGTGGTACCGCACGTCGTGTGCCCGAACCGCCTCGAGCAAGGTGTAGGTCCCGACGAGGTTCGTCTGGAGGAACGGCGATGGGTCGCGCAACGAGTTGTCGTTGTGTGACTCGGCGGCGAAGTGCACCACCAGGTCGTGGTCGGCCACCAGATCGCCGACGAGCGGAGCGTCGCAGACATCGCCCTGCACGAACATCAGCCGGTCATCGGGCAGACCGGCGAGCGATGCCCGGTTCCCTGCGTACGTGAGCTTGTCGACCACCGTCACCCGGTGGTCGGTGTGGGCGAGCACATGGCGGACGTAGTTCGAACCGATGAACCCGGCTCCACCGGTCACGAGCTGTCTCATTCGTTCACCTCCGTCTGCTGCCCCGCGCGCAACCCCGCCATCACCTGGGCCCGGGTGGGCAGCGAGCGGTCCTTCACCGACACCTGCGACGGGTCGTCGGCGTCGACCCGGACCGGCCACTCGACGCCCAGGTCGGGATCGAGCGGACTGCACGCCGAACCGGCCATGTCGGGCTGCCATTCGCCGTCGAAGCAGTACACGTACTGCGTGGCGTCGGCGAGCGCCTGGAAGCCGTTGGCGACGCCCCGCGGCACGAGCACCTGGGTGCCGGGCACGAGCCGGACGGTCTCGACCGCCCCGTACGTGGGCGAGGCGGGCCGGAGGTCCACGTACGCGCCGAGAGCGTCGCCGACGACGACGGCGACGAGCTTGGTCATGGCCTCGGCGTGCAGCCCGCGGACCGCGCCGTACCGCGACTCGGTGAGGTTCATCTGGCGGAACGTGCCCACCGACCCCACGCCGGCGGCCTCGAACGCCGACGCCCGGAAGAACTCACGGATGGTTCCGCGCTCGTCGGTGACCTGCTTCATCGTGAGCACGACGAGCCCGTCGATCCCGGACGTGCGATGGTCGAAGTCGACGATCTCGAGCATCATTCGACGTCGATCTGGCAGTGATCGCCCACCATCAACCGCAATGCCCGCGGCCGAAGCTTGGATCGCGCGACCACTGCATCGGACCCGATCAGGCTGTCTTCGAGACGTGGGATGTCGATCACTTTGCTGTCGTCCATCACGACCGAGTGCTCGATCTCGCTGTTGACGACCTCACAGCGGTTCCCGATGGCCGAGAAGGGCCCGATGAAGCTGTCGACCACGCGGGTGCCGGCACCGATCGCGACCGGCCCGCGGATGGTCGAGTTGATCACCTCGGCACCCTCGGCCACCACCACCCGACCGTCGAGCACCGATGCACCGTCGACCGTGCCGTCGATGCGCCGTTCGAGCTTCTCCAGCAGGAGCCGGTTCGCCTCGAGCAGCGGTGTCAGCTTGCCGGTGTCGATCCACCAGCCCGTCAGCAGTTCGCACCGCACCCGACGACCGGCGTCGATCAGCCATTGGATCGCGTCGGTGATCTCGAGTTCGCCCCGGGCCGAGGGCTCGATGGCCGCCACCGCCTCGTGGATCGTGGGATCGAACAGGTAGACGCCGACCAGTGCCAGATCGGACGGCGGATCGTCGGGCTTCTCGACGAGCTCGACCACGTGCCCCTCGGCGTCGAGCGTGGCGATACCGAAGCGGTGCGGATCGGGCACCTGCTTCAACAGGATCTGCGCCGCCGGCGGCGCGGCGCCGGAACGGGCCGTGGCGAACGCCGAAACGAACGCCCCGAGATCCTGCTCCAACAGGTTGTCACCGAGGTACATCACGAACTCGTGGTCGCCCAGGAAGTCGTGGGCGATCAGCACACAGTGGGCCAGCCCCAGTGGTTCGTCCTGGGGGATGTAGGTGATGGCGGCACCGAACGCGCTGCCATCGCCGAGCGCGCCCATCACTTCGTCGCGGGTGTCACCCACGATCACGCCGATCTCGGTGATGCCCGCCTCGACCATCGCCTCGATCCCGTAGAAGAGGATCGGCTTGTTCGCCACCGGCACGAGTTGCTTCGCTCGGGTGTGCGTGATGGGACGCAGACGGGTGCCGGCGCCGCCGGCGAGGATGAGAGCCTTCATGACCGGTCGGAGCCTAGCCAGGCCCCGGTCTCAGCGAGTGGGGCCACCGCGGGTACTGGTCACCGGGAGCGGGGCCTCAGGCGTCGGGATCGACGGCTGGTGCCGGACCGAGACCACGGAAGTAGTCGAGGATCTCCTCGGCCGCCGGCTCGAGTTCGAGCACCTGCGCGTCGCCTCGCGTGACGCCGCGCACGGGCAACACGTACGTCACGAGATCCTCTTCGGCGGCGCGACGCAGCGAATCGGCCGCCCGGAGCGGGTCGACGGAGTTGTCGATGCGGACCGAGCTGGTCACCGAGTCGATCAGACGACTCGAGCTGAACGGACTCGACCGCCACTCGAGGATCGCCCCGTTGATCGCAGCGCGCATGAACAACTGTTGACGACGGATACGGCCGAGATCGGCGGAGCCGTCGACGCGCCACTGCCCGTCGCGGAACTCCTCGTAGTAGCGGCTCCGAGCGAACGCCAGCGCCATCGTGCCGTCGAGGGTCTGACAGCCCGGGTCGAGCGCGAGACCACTGCGGGTGTCACGGGTGACGTACTCGACGCAGAGGTCGACGCCACCGACCGCGTCGATGATGTCCTTGAAGCCGAAGAAGTCGACCTCGACGTAGTGGTGGATCGGGATACCGAGCGCCTCGGTGACGGTGGCCGCCAGCCGTTCGGGACCCTCGTTGTACGCCGCGTTGATCCGGCCGCTCCGGCCGGTGCCGGCGATGGGCACCCAGAGATCGCGAGGAAGGCTCGTGAGGGCCACACCGCCGTCCTCGTCGCGTCGCAGGATCATGATGGTGTCGGCGCGCTGGCCCTGTACGTCGTCGAGGGTGCCGATGGCACCGAAGTCGTCAGCGTCGGGATCGGCGCCATCGCGGCTGTCCGATCCGACCAGCAGATAGTTGACCGAGGGTCCGTCGTCGACCACCTCGGTCAGGACGCGCTCGAGGCCCTCGATCCGTTCGACGTTGCCGGTTCGCGAGTCGGCGGCGCGGATCACCCCGGCGGCCCCCGGCACGCCCACGAGCACGGCGAACAGCAGCATGAGCGGGATGGGGCTTCGGACGCGTCGGCGCGAGCGGGAGGTGTCGACGTCGTCCATCGGGGGCAACGGTACCGGGCGCTCAGGTCCCCGGCTCGGCACCCCGGGCACTCCCGACAGCGTCGCGGAGGTGAACGATGTCACCCACGTCGAGCCGGTTGGTGACCCCGCATTCGTCGAGCACCACGAGCCGGCCGTCGGGCTCGACACCCGTGGCCCGTCCGCTGAGCTCGCCGTCGGGCAGCTCGACCCGAACCCGGCGGCCGAGCGTGACGAGCCGCTCCCGGTACGCGGCGATCACGTCGTCCGGGAGGCGGTCGTACGCCTCGAGGACCGCGGCCAGCACGGTCGGGGGGTCGACCCTGTCGCCGAGCCGCGCTGCGCCCTCCGGCGCCCAGCCCACGTTGAGCCCCATACCGACCACCACCTCGCCGCCGACCCCCCGCTGGGCCAGGATCCCGGCGAGCTTCGCGTCCCCCCGCTCGGCATCGGCCACCACGAGATCGTTCGGCCACTTCAGCCCGACGTCGAGCCCCGTGAGCGCGCGGCAGGCGTCGACCGCGGCCACCCCCACCCGTTGGGTCAGTTCGCTCGGCCACAGCGGCACCTCGCGGAACAGGATCGACACGAGCAGGTTCACGCCGGGCGGCGCGTCCCAACGGCGGTCGAGGCGCCCACGTCCTGCGGTCTGGTGGTCGGTGACCAGCACACTGCGGTCGGGCGCCCCGGCGACGGCATCGGCCAGCAGATCGACGTTCGTGCTACCGGTCTGCGCGACATGGCGCACGTGCCACCCCGACGGCCAGTCGCGCTGCCAGATCTGTGTCGGAGCTGCCACGGCACCTACTGTGTCACTCGTGCTCCAGAAAATCCTGATCGCCAACCGGGGTGAGATCGCCGTTCGCGTGATCCGCGCCGCCCGTGAACTCGGTGTACGGACGGTCGCCGTCTACTCCGAACTCGACCGCAACTCGTTGCACGTCCGTCTGGCCGACGAGGCGTACGCGCTCGGCGGGCAGACCGCCGCCGAGAGCTACCTCAACACCGAGGCGATCCTCGACGCGATCCGCCAGAGCGGTGCCGACGGCGTCCACCCCGGCTACGGCTTCTTCAGCGAGAACGCCGACTTCGCCCGGGCCATCACCGAGATGGGCGTGGCGTTCATCGGTCCCCCGCCCGAGGCCATCGACGAGATGGGCGACAAGGTGTCGAGCCGACTGGCCGCCCAGCGCGGCGGTGCGCCCATCGTGCCCGGCACCACCGAGTTCGCGAAGGGTCCCGACGACATCAGGACGTTCGGCGAGAGCAACGGCTGGCCGGTGGCGATCAAGGCGGCGTTCGGCGGCGGTGGACGCGGCATGAAGATCGTGCAGTCGGCCGCCGAGGTGGACGACGCGATGGCGAGCGCCCAGCGCGAGGCCAAGAGCTTCTTCGGCCGCGACGAGGTCTACGTCGAGCGGTACCTCACGTGGCCGCGCCACATCGAGGTGCAGCTGGTGGGCGACCAGCACGGCGAGGTCGTGTGGGTGTCGACCCGCGACTGCTCCGCGCAGCGCCGACACCAGAAGCTCATCGAGGAGGCCCCGGCCCCGGCCCTGCCCGACGGCGTCGAGGACGCCATGGGTGCCGCCGCCGTGAAGGCCGCCAAGGCGGTCGGCTACTACAACGCCGGCACCGTCGAGTTCATCTACCAGGACGGCGACTTCTTCTTCCTCGAGATGAACACCCGCCTCCAGGTCGAGCACCCGGTCACCGAGATGATCACCGACATCGACCTGGTCGAGTGGCAGATCCGGGTCGCGTCCGGCGAGCCGCTGCCCATGACCCAGGACGAGGTACTGGCCCGCCGGCGCGGCCACTCGATCGAGGTGCGCATCAACGCCGAAGACGTGGCGGGTGGCAAGTTCCTGCCGTCACCCGGACCGATCAGCAAGCTCGTCACCCCCGACGGGTTCGGTGTGCGCTTCGACACCGGCTACGAGTCGGGTGACGAGATCAGCCAGTTCTACGACAACCTGGTCGGCAAGCTCATCGTGTGGGGCAAGGACCGCGACACGGCCATCGCCCGCACCATCCGGGCGCTGGAGGAGATGACGGTCGAGGGCGTGGCCACCACGATCCCGGCCGATCTCGCCATCTTGAAGCACCCCGACTTCGCCGCGGTCGAGCACTCGACCAAGTGGGTCGAGCAGACCCTCGATCTGAGCGAGGTGAGCTCGGCCCCGGTGGCCGCACCCACCGACGGGAGCGGCGACGACGCGCCGGCGTTGGTGCAGCGTCGCACGACGGTGGAGGTCAACGGCAAGCGGTTCGACGTGACGATGTGGGTGCCCGACATGCCGGCCGTGGTGGCCGGCGCGGCCGCACCGGCGAAGAAGAAGCGGTCGTCGAGCGCGAGCGCGGGCGGGGGCGCCCTCGGCAGCGGCGACGTGACCGTGCCGATGCAGGGCACCATCGTCAAGATCCTGGTCGAGGTCGGCCAGGAGGTCGCGGTCGGCCAGGGCATCGTGGTGCTCGAGGCGATGAAGATGGAGAACCAGATCAACGCCGAGAAGGCCGGGACGATCACCGAGATCAAGGTCGAGCCCGGCGCCACCGTGGGCGGCGGCGACGTGGTCGCCACCATCGAGTGACCCGGCATCGAGTGACCCGGCATCGAGCCGATACGCGCCTCGAACGAGGGTGATCGGCAAGACTGATCGGCCATGTCGCCCATCTCGTCGTCGTCCGACCTCGCGTCAACCGTCGATCCCGCTGCGGCCGGGTTCGATCCCGATCGACTCACGCGTATCGATCGGCACTTCCAGCGGTACGTCGACGACGGGCTCCTGCCGGGATGGCACATCGCCGTGATGCGCCACGGCGAGCTCGTGCACTCATCGACGTCCGGACACCGCGACGTGGAAGCCGGGCTGCCCGTCACCCACGACACGGTGTGGCGGATCTACTCGATGACCAAGCCGATCACGGTGGCCGCGGCGATGATGCTGTGGGAGGAGGGTGCGTTCGAACTCAACGATCCGGTCGCGAAGTACCTCCCCGCCTTCGGCGAGCAGCGCGTCTGGCGAACCGGGTCGGTCACCGCCCCGGTCACCGATCCGGTCACCGAGAAGATGCGGATCTGGCACCTGATGACCCACACGTCGGGTCTCACCTACGGCTTCATGTGGGCCCATCCGGTCGACGAGCTGTACCGACGGGCCGGCTACGAGTGGGGCACGCCGAGTGGCGACGACCTGGCGACCACGATCGACCGACTGGCCACGCTCCCGCTGCTGTTCCAGCCCGGCACGGAGTGGAACTACTCGATGGCCACCGACGTGCTCGGCCGACTGCTCGAGGTCCTGACCGGGCAGCCGCTCGACGAAGTGCTCCGCACCCGGGTGTTCGAGCCGCTCGGGATGTCCGAGACGGGCTTCTCGGCGCCCGAGTCGGCGCACGACCGGCTGGCCGCGCTGTACGGCCCCCATCCCGGCACGAAGAAGATCGTCCGACTCGATTCCTCCGGCGAAGCGGCGAAGCATCCGCCCGCAGCCCTGCTGGGCGGCGGAGGACTCGTCTCGACGGCCGCCGACTACCTGCGGTTCGCCGAGATGCTCCGACGTGGCGGCGAGTGCGACGGTGGCCGGCTCCTGTCGTCACGCACGGTCGAGTACATGGCGTCGAACCACCTCCCGGGCAACGCCGATCTGACGGCGTACGGACGGCCGCTGTTCGCCGAGACCACCTTCGACGGAGTCGGTTTCGGCTTGGGCGTCAGCGTCACGATCGACCCGGTCACGGCCAAGGTGCCCGGATCGGTGGGCGATCACGGCTGGGGCGGTGCGGCGAGCACGAACTACTGGGTCGATCCCGCCGAAGACCTCACCGTGCTGTTCCTCACCCAACTCCTCCCGTCGAGCACACACCCCGTGCGCAGTCAGCTCAAGCAACTGGTCCACCAGGCACTCGTGGATTGACCCGGCGGTGAGATCGGGGCGCGATCGGGCCGCGGGTGGATCAGACCGATCAGGCCGACCAGTCGGCGAGTCGGCGCAGGTCGAGCTCACCGAAGGAGTCCTCGGGATCAGGGTCGCGTCGTCCTGCGTCGACCAGTCCGTCCACCGCGTCGGCCAGCGACCGCTCGCCCGGGATGCGGAACGGGATGCGCCGGTCGAACACCACGCACCGGCGTTCGTGATCGTGCAGGCACAGGTCGACCACGAGATGGAACTCCATCGGCGGCGTGGGTCCGGCATCGTCGAGGCGCGTGGTGGACGGGTAGACCGACGCCCACGCCACCTCCTCGAGATCGACCACCTCCGGCGACGTCCCCGGCCGGAGCTCGAACACCTCGGCACCGGGCGCCCGGCAGTAGATGTCCGGTCCCTCGGCGCACAGCACGCCGGCATCGACCCACAGGCGTTGCGGCCCGGCGTCCGGAGCACTGCGTCCCCACGACTCGACCGTCATCGCCACCAACAGCGAGACGGCGAGTGCGATCAGCCCACCGAGCACCCCGAACCGACCGAGTGACACGGCCACGGCCACGACGGCGAGGCCGACCACGCCGATTCGGAGCCGGAACAGGACACGACGGCGCGCCGCCACATCGGCGACGAACTCCCAGACGACGGTCACGACCCGGCGGGCACTACTCGGCCGCTTCGGCCAGCGCCTCGCTGAGCGCCGGATGCACCAGCAAGCTCTCGACGATGTCGGTCACCTTCAGGTTGGCGGTGACGGCGAGCGCGATCACCGAGATCAGTTCGGCGGCGTGACGCCCGACGATCGACCCTCCGAGCACGACACCCGTGGCGGGATCGGAGATGATCTTCACGAACCCGCGGGAATCGGCGTTGATGAGCGCCTTCGGCGTGGCCGAGAACGGCACCTTGGTGACCCGGATCTTGCGACCCGACGCGAACGCCTCGGCCTCGGCCAGGCCCACATCGGCGATCTCGGGCTCGGTGAAGATCGCCGAGGCGGCCTTGTCGTAGTCGAGGTGACGGTGATCGCGCTGGTGGAGCCCCATCAACCGCTCGGCCACCTTGCGACCCTGCATCGACGCCACCGACGACAACGGCAGCTTCCCGCTGACGTCGCCAGCGGCGTAGATGTGCAGCTGGCTCGTCACGCAGTTGTGGTCGATCGGGATGTACCCACCACCGTCCACCTCGACACCCGCCGCAGCCAGGTCGAGATCGCCGGTGTTCGGCACCGAGCCGATGGCCAGCACGGCGTGGGTCGATCGCACCACCCGACCGTCGTCGCAGCTCACCACCACCCGTTCGGTACCGTCGGCGTCGTCGACGACCCGTTCGATCGACGTCGCCCGGGCACCCTTCAGGAGCTTGACGCCGCGCTGCAGGAAGTCGTCCTCGAGCACGGCGGCCACCTCGGGGTCCTTGCCGGGCAGCACCTGCTGGCGGCTGACCACGAGCGTGACGTCAGCACCGAACGACGAGAACATGTGGACGAACTCGACCCCGGTGACGCCCGATCCCACCACGGTGACGCTCTCGGGGAACACCTTCGGCGGATAGCAGTCACGAGTGGTGAGGATGCGGTCGCCATCGGGAGAGCACCAGTCGGGGATGCGCGGGCGCGAGCCGGTGGCAACCAGCGCGGCGTCGAACTCGAGCACCTCGGTGCCATCGGCACCCGCGACCTCCACGGTGTGTGAACCGGTGAACCTGGCGGTGCCACGGATGAGTCGTACCCCCTGGCTGGTGAGCAACTGGGTGGTGTCGGCCTGCATGTGGTGCTTGATGCCCTCGATGCGCGAGGTGAGCCCCTCGACGTCGACCTCTGGATCTGACTGCTCGAGCCCCATGACCTCGAGCCGCCGGGAGAAGCTCATCGCGCCGCCGGTGGCGATCATCGTCTTCGACGGGATGCAGTCCCAGAGGTGGGCTGCGCCACCGATCACATCCCGCTCGATCACCGTCACCTGGGCGCCCAGACGGGCGGCGTAGGTGGCTGCATTGTTGCCGGCCGGGCCACCCCCGATGATGACGAAGCGTGTGGTCACGTTCCCAGGTTACGCCGGTCAGCCGTGATCGTGAGCGTGATCGTGGCCGCTCGCGAAGGTGTCGTCGGCGAACAACAGGTCACGCGAGTCGCCGGTCACCACCGTCTGGGTCTGCGCCGAGATCGGGTTCGGGCAGTACTCGGACGGGTACGAGATCCGGTCACGCCGGACGCCGACCCACTCGAAGTGCATCCCGTCGGGGCGCAGGAAGTTACCGCCCCACGCGAAACCGTGGCGCCGGAAGATCCGAACCACCTCGCAGTGCATCTGGGGGACACAACCCTGGCAGTTGGTCACGGTGTTGACGTCGAGTGCCATCGCCCACGCATGTCGTGAGACGAAGCCGAGCTCGCCGCTGATCCGGTTGAACCGCGGGTTGTGGACCCCGCCGAACGTGTTCGAGTTGGCGACGTCGATGGCACCGGCCAGACCGGCTGCGGCCACATCGGCCAGCGCCGCCCGCAGATCGTCCACCACCACGCGATGGCAGCGCGTCCGGATGCGAATGCTCGCGTTCAACAACTCACGCTCCGCTGGCAGGTTGGCGGCCACCCACGACGCATCCTGGGTCATCGAACCGTCGGCGTTCACCCGGTAGGCGAACTCCCCCAGCAGTTCCTTCGTACGTGCCGTGCCGAGGGTCGAGTCGGGGTTCGGCGGATTCCAACTCCGCACCGCCCGCACCTCGCTGATCCCACCCGGGATGCCGTTGACGGCGAGCGCCGACTCGACGGCCGTACGGGAGCTGAACCCCCACATCACCGCCCGGGTCGACCGGGTGATCCCGAGCCGATCGGCCGCCCCGTTCGACATGACGAGTTCGGCGCCGCCCACCTGGACGTCGGCGGCGACGAGACCGACCCGGAAGCTCTGCAATCTGCCGTCGGCCGCCACGATGTCGATCCGATCGCCGGCCCGGGCCCCTCGGAGTCCGGCCGTGCGCTCGCTCATCGCCACGTCGCCCGACGCGATCACCGCCCCCACCTCGGCGTCGAGCACCGCTCCGGCCACGGGAGCCGGCATCGCCGTGACCACCATCGGGTACCGGAAACCCGACGGCGCCCGCTGGACGGACTGGAGCCCGCGACGGACGGCCACGAGCCCCACCGAAGCGCTGCGGGCGGGTGACCAGGCGCCGTTCGCCGCCGAGGCGGCGCGTTCCACCGCTGTCGCGACCTCGAGCCGGAGCTGACCCACGTTGAACACGGTGACCACATCGCCGTCGCGGGCCGGTCGTACCAGGCGTTCGGCAGGAACGGTGCTGACGGCCGGGCCGTCGAGCCGCGTGGCGAGCGCGCCGGCGGCCACGGCAGCACCACCGAGACCCGAAGCGGCCGCCAACCCGATCAGGAACGAGCGACGGTCACGGAAGGGTGAACGTGGCTCGGGGTCGGGGGGCCGCACCGGCGCGAGCCTACGGGTGGAGTCCGATCTCGTGGTGGCAGGTCCGGACCCAGCGGCTACCGTCCAACGGTCGTGAGCGACACTCCCCCCAACGACGATGCCGCTGCGTCCGGCGATCACATCGGTGATCACTCCGACATCGACGGCGGGCTCACCGGCAGCGGCCTCGAGGCCGAGCGTGCCCGCCGCACCGCTCGTCTCGCCGAATTGCGCGACAACGGTGTCGAGCCCTATCCGTACCGGTTCGACCGCACCCACACCCTCGCCGAGATCCGCGACGAGTGGGGCGAGCTCGAAGCGGGCGCCGAGACCGAGGCGAAGGTTGCGGTGGCCGGCCGGATGATGCTGCGCCGCGACAGCGGCAAGCTCGTGTTCGGTTCGCTGCGCGACCGCAGCGGCGAGATCCAGCTGTTCATCTCCAGAGCGGTCGTCGGGGACGAGGCGTTCGCCGATGTCAAGGAGCTCGACCTCGGCGACTGGCTGGGCGTCCACGGAACCGTCATGACCACCCGCAAGGGCGAGCTGTCGGTGAAGGCCGATCGCATCGAGCTGCTGGCCAAGGCGGTCCGCCCCATGCCGGACAAGTGGCACGGCCTCACCGACACCGACACCCGCTTCCGCCAGCGCTACGCCGACCTCATCGTGAACGCGGACGCCCGCCGGGCGTTCGAGATCCGCCACGCCACCGTCGCCAGCTTCCGGCGCACGCTCACCGACCAGGGCTTCATCGAGGTCGAGACACCGGTCCTCCACGTGGAGGCTGGTGGTGCCCTCGCCCGCCCGTTCACCACGCACCACAACACCCTCGACCTCGACCTCCACCTGCGCATCGCGCTCGAGCTGCACCTCAAGCGCCTGATCGTGGGTGGCATGGAGCGGGTGTTCGAGATCGGTCGAATCTTCCGCAACGAGGGCATCTCCACCCGCCACAACCCCGAGTTCACGATGATGGAGCTGTACCAGGCGTTCGGCGACATGACCGACGTGATGGCCATCACCGAGGAACTGATCGTGAACGCAGCGCGCGACGCCCTCGGCACCACCGTGATCGAGATCCAGGGCCTGCAGGTCGATCTGGCCGATCCGTGGCCCCGGGCGCGCATGGTCGACCTCGCCAGCGAGGCCCTCGGCGTCGAGGTCCACCCGTCGCAGCCCGTCGAACAGCTGCGGGCGCTCGCCGAACAGCACGGAGTCCGCTGGGAGCAACGGTGGGGCGGGGGCAAGCTGGTCGAGGAACTGTTCGAGGCCTCGGCCGAGCGTTCGCTCGTGCGGCCCACGTTCGTGACCGGTCACCCCACCGAGATCTCACCACTCGCCCGTGTCGACCGCACCGACCCGTGGCTCACCGAGCGCTTCGAGCTGTTCGTCGACGGCCGCGAGCTCGCAAACGGTTACTCCGAGCTGAACGACCCCGCCGAGCAGCGGGCACGGTTCGAGGACGAGCAGGCCGCCAAGGACGCCGGCGACGCCGAACGCGGCAGCGTCGACGAGGACTACCTGCGGGCCCTCGAGTACGGCATGCCACCCACGGGCGGGCTCGGCATCGGCATGGACCGCGTCGCGATGCTGCTGGCCGGCGTCGACACCATCAAAGAAGTCATCCTGTTCCCCACCCTGCGACCGGAGGTCGAGTCATGACACGCACCGCCTGGGGCGCCGGCCTCATCACCGAGACCCCCGACGGCCGAACGCTCGACGTCTGGTACCGGTGGCTCGGCTGGGGCGAGTACGGCGAGGACAGCTCGGTCCCAGCGCAGCCGCGACCCGACGACGCCGCGCTCGGCATGCGCGACCGACGCGACGAGACCCGCGACGTCACGGTGCGCCCCATCCGGATCACCGTCGACGTCGACGAGGCACCCACCTCGGCCAGCGACGTGTACCTCCGCCTCCACCTGCTGTCGCACCGCCTGGCGGCGCCCCGTACGGTGAACCTCGACGGCGCGTTCGGGCTGCTCAACAACGTCGTGTGGACCAGCCTCGGCCCGGTGGCCGTCGATGCCCTCGACGACGTACGCCTCCGCGTCCGCCTCTCGGGTCAGGTGCTCACGGTGCACGGCCTCGACAAGTTCCCCCGTATGACCGACTACGTCGTGCCCACGGGGGTCCGCATCGCCGACGCCGACCGGGTACGTCTTGGCGCCCACCTGGCCGAGGGCACCACCGTGATGCACGAGGGCTTCGTGAACTTCAACGCCGGCACCCTGGGCACCTCGATGGTCGAGGGCCGCATCTCGGCCGGCGTCGTGGTCGGCGACGGCAGCGACATCGGCGGCGGCGCATCGATCCAGGGCACGTTGTCGGGTGGCGGCACGGAGCAGATCACGATCGGCGAACGCTGCCTGCTGGGCGCCAACTCGGGCGTGGGCATCAGCGTCGGCGACGACTGCGTCGTGGAAGCGGGCCTCTACCTCACCGCCGGCACACTCGTGAAACTCCCCGACGGCTCGGTGGTGAAGGCCCGTGAGCTGAGCGGCATCACCAACATGATGTTCATCCGCCACGGCCAGACCGGCGCCATCGAGGCCCGCCAGCGCAGCGGCAGCTGGGGCACCCTCAACGACGCCCTCCACGCCAACGACTGATCCGGTCACGACCCGGCCCGACTCAGGGCCCCGACGCACGTCTGGGCTGCAACGCCGTGAACCAGCTCACGAAACTGCAGCCCAAAGCCTGAGCGGCCACCCGTTTGAACCACCGGGCACCGTTTCTCAGGGGTCACACTCCGGACTCGTGTCGCCGGCGCAGTACGGTTCGGTGATGGCGACCGGTGAGCGGGCTGACCATGGCGACCCGGTGGAGCTGGAGGTGGCCGGCCGCACGGTCACGATCTCGAGCCCCGACAAGGTGATGTTCCCGCAGCGCGGCGAGACCAAGCTCGACCTGGCCGAGTACTACCTCGCGGTGGGCGACGCCATCATGCCGACGTTGCTCGACCGGCCGGTGCTGCTCGAGCGATACCCCGACGGGGTGCGCGGCAACTCGTTCTTCCAGAAGCGGATCCCCGACTCGGCCCCCGACTGGCTGGCCACCACCACGGTGAAGACCATCAACGGCACCGAGTCACGGGCGCTCGTGATCGCCGATCTGGCCCACGTGCTCTGGGCCGCCAACATGGGATGTCTCGGTCTGCACGTCTGGCCGTTCCGGGCGTCGCATCCCGACGTGGCCGACGAGCTGCGGATCGACCTCGACCCCGCACCGGAGGTGTCCTTCGACATGGTCCGCGAGGCCGCCGAGCACGTGCGCGCCCACCTCGCCGAAGAGGGCATCACCGCGTACGCGAAGACCAGCGGTTCGAAGGGCGTCCACGTCTACGTGCGGGTCGAGCCGAACTGGGACTCGTTCGGGGTCAGGGCCGCCGCCGTCACCGTTGCACGGGACATGGAGCGCCGCCACCCCGACCTCCTCACCGACAAGTGGTGGAAGGAGGAGCGGGGGCGACGGGTGTTCGTCGACTACAACCAGAACGCTCCTCACAAGAACGTGTTCGGCGCGTGGTGCGTGCGGGCCCGGGTGGGCGCACAGGTGTCGACGCCGTTCACCTGGGACGAACTCGACAGCATCGACCCCGACGCGCTCACGCTCGCCACGGTGCCCGACCGGCTGGCCGAGCACGGCGATCCATGGGCCGACATGAACGAACAGCCGCAGTCGATCGACCACCTGGTCGAGCGGTTCACCGATCAGCTGGCCGACGGCGTGCCCGACGCCCCGTGGCCGCCGCAGTACCCGAAGATGCCGAACGAGGCACCTCGTGTCGCCCCCAGCCGCGCCCGAAAGCCCCGAGCCTGACGCCGCCCACCATCGCGAGGCCGAGCACCACCAGGGCGACACCGGCCCAACCGGTCGGACGGAGCCGTTCGTCGAGCACCACCACGGCCAGCAGGGCGGCGGTGACGGGCTCGGCCAGCGTGAGCGTGACCGCCGTGGAGGTCTCGAGCGTGCGGAGCCCCCACCCGTAGAGGAAGTACGCGAGGCCGACGGTGAGGATGCCGAGGTGGGCGAGCATCAGCATCCCGCTGCCGCTGGTGGCCCACCCGAGCGGCTCGGCAGCGGCGAACGGCACGAGCACGAGGGCCCCGAGCGTGAAGGGCCACGCCAGCGACACCGTCGAGTGCACCCCACGCATGATCATCAGCTTCGAAGCGATCGCGTACACGGCATAGCTGGCACCCGCCGCCAGCGACGCGGCCACACCCACGAAGGTCACGACGTCGTCACCGCTCACCCCACCCCGAGCGCCCGAGAGCACGAGCAGCGCACCGCCGGCCACGGTCACGGCGGTGGCGATGAACCAGCGGCGTGACGGCACCCGCTTCAGCCACACGAGCTCGATCAGGCCGGCGAACACCGGTCCGCTCCCGAGCGCCACGACGGTGCCGAGGGCCACACCCGAGCGGGCGGTGCCGGCGAAGAACGCCGGCTGGTACGCCGCCACGCCCACCGCACCCAGCACGAACAGTCCGAGATGTCGACGGAGCACGTCGAGCGGTGGGAACTGCCGGGCGAAGCACCAGAGCGCCACCGACCCCACGACGATCCTGAGCGTGCCGACTCCCAACGGGGTCGTGCCATCGGGACCGAGTTCCTGCGCGGTGCCGGTCGTGCCGAAGAGTACGGCCGCTGCCACCACCGCCGGCGCCGCAACCGCCGATCTGGGCATCACCCGCTGGGGTGTCGGCGACGTGGTCACGCCGCACAGCATGGTCCTCGGTCGCCGGGGCCGGATGGATCGGTCGGAATATGATTGTGAGCGCAAGTGTTGTGGACGATATGGGCAGTGATCCGACCATCTCGACGACCAACATCGACGTCCGCCGCGCCGATCAACGGTTCACCACCCGCATCGGCTGGCTCGACTCGAAGCACTCCTTCAGCTTCGGCCGTCACCACGACCCCACGAACACCGGCCACGGCCTCCTGCTCGTCAACAACGACGACATCGTCCGCGGCGGCGCAGGCTTCGACACCCATCCCCACCGCGACATGGAGATCGTCACCTGGGTGCTCTCCGGAGAACTCGAGCACCGCGACTCCGAGGGCAACCACGGTGTGCTGTACCCCGGTCTCGCTCAGCGCATGTCCGCCGGCCGCGGCATCCTCCACTCCGAGAAGAACCACAGCGACACGACCGACGTCCACTTCGTCCAGATGTGGGTACGCCCCGACACCACGGGCATCGATCCCGGCTACGAGCAACGCGACATCAACGACGCCCTCGTCGATGGCGGGCTCGTCCCGATTGCATCGGGGAAGGGCCACCGCACCGCCGTGTCGATCCACCAGCGCGACGCCGTGCTCTGGGGAGGACGTCTCGCGGCCGGCGAGACCGTGACCGTGCCCGACGACCACCACGTGCACGTGTTCGTGCCGGTCGGCTCTGCCGATCTCGTCGGGGCCGATCTCGACGACGCCGGACGGCTCGGCACCGGTGATGCAGTGCGTCTCACCGATGCCGGATCGCTCGACCTCACCGCCGGCGACTCAGGTGCCGAGGTGCTCATCTGGGCCACCGCCTGACATCCTGGGACCGTGGCCACCGACGAACTCGATCGCTTCGCCGACCTCGTGCGCGCCCGACGTACCCACTTGCTGGTCGACCGTGACCGCGACGTGCCCCGCGAGCTGATCGACCGACTGTGCGACCTCGCCACCTGGGCGCCCAACCACAAGAGGACCTGGCCCTGGCGGTTCGCATCGTTCACCGGCCAGGGCCGCGCCCGACTCGGCGACGCCTTCGCACACGACATGGTCACCGCGGCCGTGGGCGACGAGGGCAAGCGGGCCAAGACCCGTGGCAAGTACCTCCGCGCGCCGGCCACCGTGGTGGTCGGCTGCGCCGCCCACCCACACCCCACGTTCCACGACGAGAACCGCGACGCCGTCGCCGCGGCCATCCAGAACCTCCTGCTCGGTGCCACCGCTGCCGGTCTGGCGTCGTTCTGGAGCACCCCACCCGTGATCGACGGCCGTACCACGCTCGACCTGTGCGGCTTCGAGCCCACCGATCGCATCATCGGCGTGATCTACCTCGGCTGGCCCACGTCGACCGTGAACGCACCGGATCGGCCGGCCCCGACGATCACCCGGGTCGAGCACTGATCAGATCAGGCCGACGAGATCAGGCCGACGAGATCAGGCCGACGAGATCAGGCCGACGAGATCAGGGTGGTGGATCTCGGCCACATCGGGGTGCGAGCGCAGCCGGAACTTGAGCCAGTTGTCGCCGTAGGTCGCGAACACCGGGTCGCCGGCGCGAGCGTTCTGGCCACCGGGTGCCCGGGCGGCCAGCTCGGGCGGCAGGTCGATCGGGCCGAGCGTCGAGGCCATGCACGGATTGAAGAAGTACGCCACCGAGATCCGCTCGACACCCGACGCCGGCGACACGACGCGGTGCTCGGTGGCCCGCAGGTACCCGTTCGTGGCCAGTTGCAGCATCTCGCCGAGGTTGAGCACGTAGGCGCCGGGCTCACGCGGTGCGGGTACGAAACGATCACCCACGAGCACCTCGAGCCCACCCGCGTCGTCCTGGTGGATGAAACTCAGCAGCCCCGAGTCGTGGTGGGCGCCGACGCCCTGGTCACCGTGCTCCCCCGGTGCGGCCGCCGGGTAGCGGATGATCTTCACCAGCACCTCGGGATCGTCGTCCACCACCGGATCGAACAGCTCGGGCGGCTGACCGAGTCCGATGGCGAGCGCCCGCAGCACCCCCCGGCCCACCTCGGCCATCGCCGCCATCCATTCGGTCACGACGGTCCGCATCCCCGGCACCGCCGCCGGCCACTGGTTCGGACCGCGGAGCCGCATCCACGCCGGATCACCGGGCCCGATGTCCACGGGTACGTGCTCGGGGCCGATGTCGATCTGGTCGCGTCGGTCACTCACGCCGTTCGTGTGCTCGGTCCCGAGGCGGGTGTAGCCACGGAAGTACGGCGTCTTGGTGTTGACGATCTCGAGCCGGTCGGCCTCGGGGAGCGCGAAGAAGCGACGCGACACGTCGTGCACCTGCTGATCCAACGTCGGCGCGATGCCGTGACCGGTGAGCTGGACGAAGCCGATCTCGTGGCAGGCGGTCAGCAGCTCGGCAACGAAGCCCCGCCCGCCTGGAGAGGTCTCGTCGGCCAGGAAGGCACCGATGTCGACGGTCGGGATCGCACTGGACTCCACCGATCCGATCGTACGGCCGATCGTCGGGTCACGACGGAGTCTGCAACTCGGCCACCACGGCGACGTGGTCGCTCGCCCAGGTCTCCCGGCCCTCGACCACCACGGGTTCATCGGCGGCCAGCCAGGCCCGCAACGGATTACCCACCGGTTTGGGGCGCGGCCACGAGACCATGAGCTGATCGATCCGTCGATCGGGCCAGGCCGACGCCTCCACGTCGGGGTTCCGTCGATCCCACGTGATGCCCGGCCCCTCCCCCACCTGCTCCCACACGTCGGACAGCAGCACACCAGGCGGTGCCCCCGGCCTGCGTCCGGTGGCCATGCGGATCTCGTCGCTGTCGGGCACTGCGTTGAGATCGCCTCCGACCACCATCGGCAGGTCGCGTTCGGGATCGCCGCGATGCTCCGCCACCAGCTCCATCACCCGTCGGAGCTGGAGCGTTCGGGTGGTCGATGCGTCGAAGCGGTACTCGAGGTGGGTCGACAGGATCGGCCACGAACCCCACGGCGACTCGGCACGAGCCACCAACGCCCGTCGGTGCCCGAGCTCGCCGTCGGCCCGCGGCAGCCGTTCGTCGGCCACGATCTCGACCGGCCAACGCGACAGGATCGCGTTGTCGAACGACAGCCCGTCGAACCAGGCGTACTCGGTGCTCACGGCGTGTAGTCCGAGCGCCTCGGCGAGCACCTCCGCCTGATCGGTCACGCCACCCGACTCGTCCTGGCTCGCCCACACCTCCTGCAGGCACACGACGTCGGGGGCCTGGGCGCGGAGCACCTCGACGATCGCCGGTGCTCGCCGCTCCCAGTCACCGAATCGCCACCACAGGTTCCACGTCATCGTCCGGAGCACCATCGAGAGAGGATCGCACGCCCATGGCCACCGGTGGTGACCGAACCGGCTGTGATCTGCCACCATCGAGGTCGTGCCACGCCGTAAGCGACCCAAGTCAACGTCACCGTCGGGCTCCGCGTCGTCCGCATCGGCCCCCACCGCATCGACGGCATCGGCCGCGAGCCGGTCCGACGACGCCATCGAACGGTTCGCGGCAGCGCTGCGTGCGTCCGAGGAGCGTGAGGAGGCCGAGCTGGCACGACAGCGCGCCGCACGAGCGCACGCCGACACGCTGGCCGCCGCCCAGCTCGATCTCGAGCAGGCGATCGAACAGGTGCGCAGCGCACGGCGGAAGGGGATCGGTGTGGCCGAGGCCGATGCAGCTTGGCGGCAGGCCAAGGCCCGGGTGATCGAACTCGAGACCGGCGTCCCTCCCGAATGGGCCGACTCGATGCCGTCACCCGACGCCGACGAACCGGGCCACGACGAACCGGGCCACGACACCTGAGGAACGATCACCCATCCTTCGTGGGATGATCGGACCATGCGCCTCGGGATCCTGCCGGTCATCCGACCGACGTTCGACGTCGCCGCCGCCACCGACGTGATCGACCGGGCCCGGACGGTACTGCGTCGCCAGGGCCACGAACTGATCGGTCCCTCGACCCCGGCGGTGGGCGACGACGAGGTCGGTCGGGCCGCGGACCGACTGCTCGACCACGACGACCTCGATGCCCTGGTGGTCCTGCAGGGCACCTTCACGACATCGATCGGCGCGACCACGGCCGCACGATCGGGACGACCGATCGTGCTGTGGTCGTTCCCGGAGCCCGAACCAGACGGCACCCGACGGCTCCGGCTCAACTCGCTGTGCGGCGCCACACTCGCGTCGTACACCCTGCACCGTCTGGGCGCCGATGTTCGTTGGGTGCACGCCCACCCCGACGATCCCGGCACCCGTGAGCGTCTCGGCGGTGCCCTCGACACCCCGGTCGATCGGGCCGATCCCGTCCGTCCACCGCATCCGACATCCACTGCCGCCGCACGTGATGCTGCACGATCCACCGCCGAGCGGCTACGCGGTCTCCACATCGGTCGACTCGGCCACGCGCCTGCCGGGTTCGAGCCGTGCGACTACGACGACGATCAGGTCGAGCGCCGGATCGGCGTGGTGATCGACCAACAACCCCTCGACACGCTCTTCGCCGCGGCCGACGCCACCACCGTGCCGGTCGTGGTCCGCACTCGCGAGTCGGCAACCGTGGGCGATGTGGGGCTCGAGCAGCTCGAACCCCACGGGGTCGAGCAGAGCGTTCGGCTGCTGTCGGGCATGCGGGAACTCGTCGACCGGCACCATTGGGCGGCCGTCACCACGAGGTGTTGGCCCGAGTGCATGTCCGAGTACGGCGGAGCGGTCTGCTGGCCCTCGGCCGTCATGGCCGACGCCGGGATCCCGGCGGGATGCGAAGCCGACGTGCTCGGCACCATCACCAACCTCGCCCTCCAGCAACTGGCCGAACGACCGCCGTTCCTGGCCGATCTCGTGGCCGTCGACATCGGCGCCGACACCGGCACGCTCTGGCACTGCGGGGTGGCGGCAGCATCGCTCGCCCGACCCGACGCGCCCGTCCAGCTGGCCGACCACCCGAACCGTCGCGTTCCGATGGTGCACGATTTCGGGCTCGCGCCCGGCCCGATCACGGTGGCGCGTCTCACCCGCAGGCCCAGTGGAGACATGGCACTCGTGATCGGTGCGGGCGAGGTACTCGATGCCGACGCGGCGCTCCAGGGCACGTCGGCGGTGGTCCGGTTCGACCATCCCGCGGTCGAGGTGCTCGACCGCGTGTTGGGTGACGGCCTCGATCACCACCTCTCGATGGCGTACGGCGATCTCCGCCCCGAGCTCGAAGCGCTCGCCGGCGAGTGGGGCATCGGCGTGATCGACCTCTGAGCCGTGACGCCGAGCGTGACGGTCGACCGGACGGCGTTGCGAGAGGTGTCGATAGCGTCATCGACATGGCACGCATGACGATCGGGTTCGGCGCAGTACTCGTGGCACTGGGCATCATCGGGTTCGTGGGATCCGGCGCGGACAGCGTCACAGCACTCATCCCGTCGTTCTTCGGCGTGGTGTTCGTGGTGCTCGGTACGGTCGGTCGGTCCGATGACCGACGAGCGCTCACCATGCACATCGCAGCGTTCCTGGCCCTCGTGGGCATCGCCGGTTCGATCACCGGGCTGGTCGATCTCCCCGACCTGCTGGCCGGGAACGATCTCGAGCGGCCCTGGGCCGTGGCCGTCCAGTCGATCATGGCCGTCGTGCTCGTGATCTACCTGGTGCTGGCCGTGCGCTCCTTCATCGCCGCACGTCGCGCTCGCGGCTGACGCTCCCCGCTCGTACGGCCATCGCATCATGGCTGTCACACCCCCGTGCGCATGATGTCGGCATGGACATCAACACGCTCCCCCCCGAGCACGACACCTCCTTCGAGCAGCCCGTCCAGCAGCTCTCGCTGCTGCCCACGCCCGAGGTGCCGCTGCAGTTCCGACTCGACGCAGCCACCCGCCGGCGCGGGCTCCGCCACGTGGCCGAGATCCGCCGGATGCTGGCCGAGCGTGAGGCCGCCCGCACCGCTGATGGATCCGCGCCGCTCCGGCCGGAGACGTTCCGGTCGGACCGCGCGGCCTGACACCGCCGTTGGCGGGTGCGCGTCTCAGCCAGCGCTGGGCGACAGCGAACGTACGGCTTCCCAGTACTGCACCTCCGGGTCGAGGGGCAGGATCGCCAGCGAGCTGGTGGTGACGCCGTTGTCGAAATACTCCTGGATCCGGGCTCGGCACGCCGCCGGCGAACCGTGCACCACCAGATCGTCCACCACCTCGTCGGGGATGACCGCGAGCGCTCCCTTGCGATCACCACGCTGCCAGGCCTCCCACATCGGCCGCAGCGCGTCGCCCCGACCGAGCCAGTCGTGGAACGCGGCGTACACCGGCACGTTGAGGTACGCGGCGATCGCGAACTTGGCCGCTTCCCGCACGACCTCGGTGTTCTCGCTCGGGCACACGAAGATGCGGGCCACCACCTCACGGTCCTCGCCGTCCGCGGCGTCACGCACGATCCCGGCCACGGTGGTGACATCGGCCGGCGAGAGCCAGTTGATGATCACGCCGTCGGCCTCGCGTCCGGCCAGACGGAGCATGCCCTCGCGTAGTGCGGCCACGAGGATCGGCGGAGTGTGCTCGGGTCGGATCCCGAGACGGAACCCCTTCACCTCGAACGTGTCGTAGGTCGCGGTCACCTTCTCGCCGCCCAGAGCGTCGCGCAGGAACCGAACCACGTCACGCACCTTCTTGTACGGCTCCACGAACGGCACGCCGTTCCAGCGCTCGACGATCACGTTGCTCGACGAACCGATCCCGATGGCGAAGCGGCCGGGAGCGGCGTCGGCCAACGATGCGACGCTCTGGGCGAAGCATGCCGGCGCCCGCGTGTAGGCCGGCACGATGGCGGTGCCGAGACGGAGACGGGGTTCCCACGCCGCCGCCATCGCGAGCGGCGTGAAGGCATCGGCGCCGTCGGCCTCCGCCGACCAGATGTCGGTGTACCCGAGGTCGGCCAGTTCGTTCAGCTTCTCCCGATGGCTGTGCAACGGGCCCGGGAGGGGAACGGTCATGCCGGGGCGGACGGGCAGCGACGAGGCGGCGGTCATCCCTCCGACTGTACGGCGGCTGGTTGATCCTTCCAGAAGCGCACGATGCAGCTCTGGCTCGCCGTCGCCAGCAGCGTGCCGTCCTCGGCGAACATGTGGACCAGACCGTGGCCGAAGCCGCGTTCGACCACGTGCACCCGGATGTCGAGCAACACCCACTCGGTCGGGACCAGCCGGGCCACACGGAGCGTGTTGTCGAGGCTGTTGCCGCCGCCGCGCACACCGAGCGCCTGACCCACACCCATCGGGACGAAATCGCCGAGCACCGCGAGGGTCGAGGCGTCGATCCGGTGATCGTCGCGGGCGATGGCGTCGGGGATCCTCGCCCAGACCATGATCTGACCGTCACCGGGCGTGCCATCGAGATCGTCGAACGAGCGACCCTTCACGAAGCGCTGCTCGAGACGTTCGTTGATGGTGCCCTCGACAGGGAGCCGGTGCGGCCGCACGCGACACTTCTCCGGCGGCGGTGCGTCGGGCATCTGTTCCCACTGGCCCGCCGGCATGTCGGGGCGGTCGCCGAGCGCGGCGTTCACGGTGAGGATCTCACGGTTGCCCACGTGGCCGATCGCACGGGCCTGGGTGATCTGGTGCCCCTCGACCGCCACCGTCACGTCGATGTCGAGCACCTCGCCCGGCTTCGCGTACGAGAGGTACTGACCGGTGGCCCACACACACTCGCGGCCACTCGTGCCCTCGAGTGCGGCGATGGCCGCACCCAGGCCCGCCCCGCCGAAGAGGAACCCGCCCATGGTGCAGAGTTCGGAGCGGACGTCGAGCGACCACCGGAACGGGTTGTGGCTCGGCTGGAGATCGAGGAACGTTCGTGAGTCCATGCGGAGTGCGATGCTACGGCTCACGACCACTAGCGTCCTCGCCGTATGGGGGAGACACCGTGGCAGCAGGATGCATGTTCGTTGGTCGAGGCGTTCCGGCGGGGCGAACGATCGCCCGCCGAGGAACTTGCGGCCACCTACGAGGCGATCGGGGCGAGCGATCTCAACGCGTTCTGCTTCCTCGACCGTGACGAGGCCGAACGCAGAGCATCCGCCGCCGACGTGTCGCTGCCGTTCGGCGGCGTACCGATCGGGGTCAAGGAGCTGGACCGGGTGGCCGGCTGGCCCTACACCGAGGCGTCGGTACCACTCCGTGACCGGGTGTCGGACTCGACCAGCACCATGGTCGAGCGGTTGGTCGAACGCGGTGGCGCCGTGCCGGCGGGCCAGACCACGGCATCGGAGTTCGGCGGGGTGAACGTGACCCGCACCGTGCTGCACGGCACCACCCACAACCCGTGGCAGCACGGCCGCACCCCTGGTGGCTCGTCGGGCGGGTCGGCGGCCGCGGTTGCGGGAGGACTCATCACGCTGTGCACCGCGGGCGACGGCGGCGGCTCGATCCGGATCCCCGCCGGTTTCACCGGCCTGCTCGGCCTGAAGGCCACGTTCGGTCGCATCCCGCGGTCCCCACGGGCGCAATACGGCAACCTCACGGTCAACATCGGCTGTCTGTCACGATCGGTCCGCGACACGGCTCGCTGGTTCGATGTCTGCAACGGCCACGACCCTCGCGATCCGCTGAGCCTGCCGCGCACCGACGGGTGGGAAGCCGGCCTCGGGAACCACCTCGACGAGTTGCGGGGGCTCCGGGTGGCGGTGGTGCCCGACTGGGGCGGGGCCACGGTGTCACCGGTGATGTGGGAGCTGCTCGAGGAGGCCGCCATCGCGCTGATCGACGATGCCGGGCTGGTTCGTGTGGATGGCGTCGACACCAACCTGCCGCGCATGGGTGGTGCCTGGTCGATCTCGGGGATGATCGAGATCGCCGCCGACCTCGGCGATCTGTGGCCCGACTGCGCCGACGACCTCACCCCCGAGATCAGGTCGGGCTTGCAGCGCACGCAGGGGCTGTACTCGGCGGAGGCCCGGTCTCGCATCGAACGACGGCGCTCGGAGCTCAACGAGTCGATGGCGCGGATCTTCGACCCGGCGGCCGGCGGGATCGATCTCGTCATCACGGCCAGCAACCCCGACGTGGCGTTCGACGCCGACGGTCCACTGCCCGGTGTTTTCGGCGGCATCGAGGCAGGGGCCGGCAACAACGGTCTGCTCACCTTCCCGGCCAACCTCCACGGCAATCCCGCCGTCTCGATCCCGGCGGGAACCCTCGACGGGCTCCCCATCGGTCTCCAGGTGGTCGGCCGCCATTTCACCGAGCCGCTCCTGCTCGACCTCGCCCGCCTGGTCGAGCGAGAGCGCCCCTGGCCGCTCACCGCTCCAGCGTGAGCGAATAGGTTGACCGGGCATGAAGGTCGCACTCACCGTCAACGATTTCCTGTACCGCGCCGAGCAGCTCTATCCAGATCGGGTGGCGATCGTGGACGAGCCCGATCAGCCGGCCGAGTCGTGGGGTGAGGTCGACTACCGGGAGATGGCCGTTCGGGCGCGGGCGATGGCCGCCGGCCTCGATGCACTCGGGATCGGTCAGGGTGACCGGGTCGCGATGGTGTCGCAGAACTCGGCACGGCTGCTGACGGCGCTGTTCGGCGTGTCGGGTTCGGGTCGCGTCCTCGTGCCGATCAACTTCCGGCTGGTGGCCGACGAGGTCCGCTACATCGTCGAACACTCGGGGGCGCGCGTCCTCCTGGTCGATCCCGAGCTCGACGAGGCCCTGGCCGACGTCGAATGCGAACACCGCATGGTGATCGGCGCCGAGAGCGATGCAGTGCTGATGAAGTTCGACACGGAACCGACCCCGTGGGAACCAGACGAGGACGCCACCGCCACGATCAACTACACCTCGGGCACCACGGCCCGACCGAAGGGTGTCCAGCTCACCCACCGGAACATCTGGCTCAACGCGAGCGTGTTCGGATGGCACCTCGGCGTGAGCGACCGCGACGTGTACCTGCACACGCTCCCGCAGTTCCATTGCAACGGGTGGGGTGTGCTGTACGCCGTCACGGGGATGGGGGCCGAGCACGTCATCATCCGCAAGATCGACGGTGCCGAGATCCTCCGGCGCGTCGACCGGCACGGGGTGACGCTGATGTGCGGCGCTCCCGCCGTGCTGAACATGGTGCTCGATGCAGCGTCCACCTGGCAGGGCGAGATCCCCGGACGAGGCCGCGTCCGGATCGTCGTCGCGGGTGCGCCGCCGCCCACCCGAACCATCGAGCGGTGCGAGACCGAGCTCGGCTGGGAGTTCATCCAGATCTACGGACTCACCGAGACCACCCCCTTGCTCACCATGAACCGGGCGCGGGCCGAGTTCGACCATCTCTCCCCCGCCGACCGGGCCGTGGCGCTCAACCGGGCCGGTGGCGCGGTGGTCGGTTGCCGGATGGCCGTCGACCCCGAGGGTGAGGTGCTGGCGCGCGGCAACATGGTGATGGAGGGCTACTGGGAGCAGCCCGACGCCACCGATGCAGCGATCGTCGACGGCTGGTTCCACACCGGCGACGGCGGCTCGATCGACGAGCAGAACTACGTCACGATCTCCGACCGCAAGAAGGACGTGATCATCTCGGGCGGCGAGAACGTCTCGTCGATCGAGGTCGAGGACGCCATCTTCCAGCACCCTGACGTGACCGAGGTTGCCGTCATCGGCGTGCCCGACGAGAAGTGGGGCGAGCTCGTCACCGCACTGGTGGTGACCTCCCCGGGCAGCGACCTGACCGCCGACGACGTGATTGCGTGGACCAGGACCAAGCTGGCCGGGTACAAGTGCCCGAAGAAGGTCGAGTTCCGCACCGATCTCGCCCGCACCGCCACCGGCAAGCTCCAGAAGTTCAAGCTCCGCGCCCCATTCTGGGAGGGCCACGACCGCCAGGTGAACTAGTCGGCGACGTAGGGAAGACATCTCGACGTGTCATCGCCAGAGCACAGAGAAACCGAGATTTCGCCTACCGCTCGTGTCCAGAACGTTCACGACGAAGGTCTTCACCTGTTCTCCGACTGCACTCTCGCCGACGGAACCCAACGTGTCGTCGGCTTCTCCTGATGTCATTGCATCTGCAAAGTTCGGTTCCGCAGCCGACGGTGGGAGCTCGGTAGAACTGGCATCACGAGTGAGTAGTACCGCTACTGCGCCGACCGCTACCAAGGTGACGGTCATCTCGACGACGGCACCCATGAGGACCGAGTTGACTCTGATCTCCCCCGACCGATCGCTTGCGTGATCGTGCCGTCGCGTCCGGCTCTTGCCGCTCATCGAGCGAGAGATTAGCCTCGGCCGTCCGATGGGACGGACGATGACGGGTGGAGTATGCGGGGGCTTGCGCTCGTCTGGTTGATCTTCGCAACGATCGCGATCCCTGCGCCCGGAGACGCTCGTCCTGCCGCGGCGAGCGGCCCGGCCGGACCGGCGATCCCAGCGCCGGGGCAGGTCGCGTTGACGTTCGACGACGGACCGAGTCCGTACACCGCGTCCATTCTCGACATCCTCGCCGAGTACGACGTCCCCGCCACCTTCTTCGTGCTGGGCGCCGCGGTCGACGGCCAGCGGCACGGAAGCCTCGTCGAGCGGATGCACCGCGAAGGACACTCGGTCCAGAACCACTCCTACCGCCACCCCTTCCTCACCCGACTGTCGGACTCGGACATCCGCAACGAGTTCCAGCGCGGCAACGACGCCGTCGAACGCCGCATCGGCGTCCGACCCACCTGCTATCGCCCCCCGTACGGCGCGACGAGCGCCCGGGTCCGAGCGAACGCGCTCGGCATGACCGAGATCATGTGGGATGTCGACACTCGCGACTTCATGCGCCCAGGCGCCGGCGTGATCGTCTCACGTGCGCTCTCAGGCGCCGACGGCCGACCGCGCAACGTGCTGATGCACGATGGTGGCGGGCCCCGTGAGCAGACCGTCGCGGCGCTGCGCCCGATCATCGAGGGATACCTCGCACGCGGCTACGAGTTCATCTCGTTGTGTGCTCCGCCACGGCGCGCCCCGGTACAGGCCATCGAACGCGCCCCGGTCCCGGTCGAGTCGAACGGTCCGTCTGCCGGCCTGCACGTCATCGATCCGATCCGGGTCTTCGACTCCCGCGTCGATGGCACACCGGTCGACGCCGCCACCGTCACGCGCCTCGACATCGGCGACGTCGTACCCCATGACAGCACCGCCGTCGTCGCCCAGATCACCGCCGTCGACCCTGAATCCCCTGGCTTCGTGAGCCCGTTCCGCTGCGGCGACGGCGATCCGACCACCTCGGCACTCAACATCTCGTCGGGTGCCGTCGCGGCATCCGCGATCATCGGTGTCGACGACGGCGAGATCTGCGTGGTCACATCCATGCGCTCCCACCTGCTCGTCGACCTGACAGCAACGTTCGGACCCGGAGGTGAGCTCGGCTTCCGGCCCGTCCGGCCGGACCGCGCCTTCGATTCCCGGACCGACGGCCGACCGCCGGGCGATCCATTGGCATCGGGGACCATCTCGCGCGTCGAACTGCCCGGACAGCGCGCCGCCTTCGTCAACGTCACCGCGACGCAGATCGCCGATGCCGGGTTCGTCACGGCCTGGCCCTGCGCGCTCGAACGTCCCGAGACGTCGGTGCTCAACTTCGAGCCTGCGTCGTCCGCGGTCGCCAACTCGTTCATCGTCCCGCTCGACGACGACGGCGCCCTGTGCTTCTACAACGCCGGGGCGACCGAGCTGATCGTCGACGTCTTCGGCGCGTTCGCAGCCCCACCACCGTCGCCGACCACGAACGACGAGAACGACGAGAACGGCGAGAAGGCGGACCACGAGAACGCGAACGACGAGCACGCGAACGACGACGGCCTGTTGTGGTTCCGTCCGGCCGTGTCGGCACGCGTGCTCGACACCCGCGACGGCACGGGTGGCTGGGAGGGGTTCCTCCACCCCGCGGCCGAGCTCCGACTGCGCACCACCCTGGCGCCCGCCTCGGTCGGCCTCGGGACGATCACGGCGACGCGCACGGACCGGCCCGGCCACCTCACGCTCTGGCGCGGTGCGGGTGATCCGCCACCGACCTCGAACCTGAACTACGACCGCGACGACATCGCGAATCTCGTCGCCGTCGAGGTCGGAGAGGACGGCCACATCGTCATCGGGGCGGGCGGCCTCGGATCGGCGCAGGTGCTGCTCGATCTGCAGGGCTGGTTCGAACCACGCTGAGCGGGCCACCACCCGATCCCGATCGAGTCATTCCAGCGTGGCGTAGTTGGTGGAGCGGTCAGCGGTGCGGGTGGTGCCGACCTCGGCGACGCACAGGGCGAGGTCGACCAGATACTGGCCGATCACGCCGGTGTTGGAGTTGCTGACCGTCGAGTGCAACGTGTCGGGAGGGCCCTGGCGGTCGTGGAACCATCCCCGCGACAGCAGGGCGTCGCCGAGCGCGAACACGTCGATCTCCACCGCTGAGTCGGGGTCGGCGGTCATCGCGATCAGATGGAGCCGACCGTCGCCGAGCACACGGAGGCCGTCGATGGCCTCGATGCCGGCGCGCATCGCGTCGGCGTTGTCGAGGGTCTGGCGGGTGAGGTCGACATAGCCATCCACCCCGAGGTGCTGCATCACGGCCCACGCCGCCGCCATCGGCAGTCCGGATCGCGTGCCCTGCAGGTTCGGCGACGCATAGAATCCGCCGAGCCAGTCGGAGAACACGAACGTCTGGTACTTCCGGAGCTCTCTCGTGCGGTGCAGGATCACCGAGACACCCTTGGGTGCGTAGCCGAGCTTGTGGATGTCGGCCGAGATCGAGTGCACGCCGTCCACGCGGAAATCCCACGGCGGCACCTCGCGGCCGAGCATCTCGACGAACGGGAGGACGAAGCCGCCCATGCACGCATCGACGTGACAATTGGCGTCGACCGTGGCCGCGAGTGCCGCGATCTCGGGGATCGGGTCGACCACACCCTGGGGGTACTGCGGCGCGGAGCCGACCACCAACACCGTGTTCGGACCCACCAATTCGGCCATGGCGTCCACATCAGCGGTCCAGTCCGGCAACACGGGGGCCGTGCGCACCGTCATGTCGTACATGTGCGCGGACTTGTGGAACGCCGCGTGGGCGCTCTCGGCCAGCACGATCTCGGCCTCGGTGATCCCCCGTTCGGCACGGCCCCGCTCGCGCGCCGCCAACACGGCGCACTGGATCGACTCGGTCCCGCCGCTCGTGAGGAAACCAGCCACGGTGTCGGGGCCGTGCAGCAGCCCCGCCGTCCAGCCGACCACGTCGGACTGGATACGTCCCAGCGACGGGAACGCCTTGGTGTTCAGGGCGTTCTCGTGCAGATACAGGCGGGCGGCCTGCTCGGCCACGTCGTGCACCCCGGGACCGCCGTCGTACACCATGCCGAACGTCTTGCCCTCCGACCACTTGACGTCTCCCGCACGCAGATCGGTGAGATCAGCGATGACGTGGTCGACGGGACGGCCTGCACGAGCGAGCTCCATCACTGCATGATGCCAGGTCCGATGATGACACGGCCGTGACGGACGTCAGGTTTGAGGCGTCCCCCGTTCGGGGCACACTCGGGGTATGGGCATCGACACCACCCCGATCGATCGCGCCCCCGAACTGGTGCTGGCGACCGACCTCGACGGCACCTTCCTGGGCGGCAACGAGCCCCAGCGTCGAGCCCTGTACGACGAGTTGCTCGACCGGGCCGACGAGGTGATGCTCGTGTTCGTGACCGGCCGCGACCTCGACTTCATCGCCGATCTCGTCTCGCAGCCGGGGATGCCCAGACCCGACATGATCATCGGCGACGTGGGCACCACGGTGGTGCACGGGCACGACTTCTCGCCGGTCGAGGAGGTCCAGAGCTGGATCGATCGCCGCTGGGACGATTCGAACGAGATGGTGCTCGACCTGCTCCGCGACGAGCCGGGTCTCGAACTCCAGCCGATCATGGGGAGTCGGCGCGTGTCGTACTACTACGACCCCACCACGTTGCAGCGCTCGACCATCGCGAAGGTCGAAGATGCCGGTCTCGACGTCATCATCTCGGCCGGCGTGTTCCTCGACGTGTTGCCCAAGGGCATCGCCAAGGGCCCCACACTGCTCAGGGTGATCGATGCGTTCGAACTTTCCGACGAGCGGGTGCTGGTGGCGGGTGACACCCTCAACGATCTGTCACTGTTCCACACCGGGCTGCAGGGTGTGGCCGTCGGCAACTCCGAACCCGGCCTGGTCGACGCGATCGCCGACCTGCCCACCGTGCACCACAGCGAACTGCCCGGCTGCGCCGGCATCACCGACGCGATCGACCACTTCGGGTTCTTCGCCCGGACCGCCTGACGTCACACCCACCCAGAGCCCCTCCCACCGACAGGAGCATCCGCATCCATGAACTCCGATCTCGTCATCGTGTACCACCGC
>REDU01000092.1 GCA_007693335.1 Ilumatobacter sp.
AACCGCTGAAAGCATCTAAGTGGGAAACCCGTTCGAAGATGAGCATTCCCATCCCATCAAGGGAGTAAGGCCCGTGACGAGATCATCACGTTGATAGGCCGGAAGTGTAATCGTGGTAACACGTTCAGCTGACCGGTACTAATCGGCCGAGGGCTTGGATTCATGCTCGTGCTTGCTCTGGAGTCCTCGTGTGCGAACACGTTGACAACTGATTTTCGGTGGCCATAGCGACAGGGTCACACCCGTTCCCATCCCGAACACGGAAGTTAAGCCTGTCAGCGCCGATGGTACTTGGGGAGAGATCCCCTGGGAGAGTAGGACGCCGCCGGAGTTCTCCGAACACGAATCGAGCGCCGCCCGCGAGGGCCGGCGCTCTTCGTCGTTTTCGGCCCGACCCATCGTGGCCCGGACCTCGTCGTTTCCGGCGCTGGCCGGCCGTAGCATGGATCACCATGTCGGAACGCCCCGCTCGTCCTTCGCGCCCCAGCGGCTCCGGTCGTCCGGGTGGTCGCTCCGGTTCCGGTCGCCCCGGCGGCGGATCCGGCGGCCGACCCGGTGGCCGCTCGGGAGGGCGCTCGGGCGGTGGCCGCCCCGGTGATCGGTCCGGCGGGCGCGAACGTGACGAACGGGGGCCGCGTGCGCCACGCACCGAGGCCGAGCGTCGCGCCGCCGAGGTCAAGGCCCGACGGGCACCCCGTACGCCGCGCGACCCCGCCGAGGAGGCCGCCCGGATCGAAGCCCGCACGGTCGAGGAGTGGATCGACGAGGGATCGGTACGGTCCGAGGCCGAGGCGGCCACCGCCCGTGCCGTCCGTGACGACCAGCGCACCGCCGACGCTGCCGATCGGGTCGATCCCGACGTGGCCCACGAGGTGGTGGACGCCGTCGGAGAACGGCGCGCCGACCGGCTGATGGAGCGTCTGGCCGCGGCCGCGTCCGCACTCGACCGCGATCGCTACGACGAAGCCCGCCGGCTGGTCACACCCCTGGTGCGCGAGCTCCCCGGGGTGGCGGCGGTCCACGAGGTGTCCGGGCTCACGAACTACCGGCTCGGTCGGTGGAAGCAGGCGGTGACGTCGCTCGAGGCTGCGCTCGCGTTGCGTTCCGACGTGACGCTCCTGCCGGTGCTGGCCGACTCGTACCGTGCCCTCCGCCGCTGGTCCGATGTCGATCGTGTCTGGACACGGGTGAAGGCGGCATCGCCCACCCACGAGGTGATGTCCGAGGCCCGAATCGTGGTGGCGGGTTCGTTGGCCGATCGGGGCGAGATCAAGCAGGCCATCGCACTGCTCGAGGATGCCGGAGCGGCACCCAAGCGGGTACGCGACCACCATCTCCGGCAGTGGTACGCCCTCGGGGACCTGTACGACCGGGCGGGTGACACCGTGGCGGCCACACGGTGGTTCCGGGCGGTGGCGCAGCGCGATCCCGACTTCGTCGACGTGTCCGATCGGCTCCGGGCGCTGGGTCGGTGACCACTCCGCACTTCCGCGCCGGTGTGATCCTGGTGGTGCGCCGCGCCGACGGTCAGGTGTTGTCCTTCGAGCGATCCGACAAACCCGGCAACTGGCAACTGCCGCAGGGTGGGCTCGACGGGGAGGAGACACCGGTCATCGCCGCCTGGCGCGAGCTCCGCGAGGAGACGGGACTGAGCTCGGAACAGGTGCGCCTGACCGGCGAGTACCAGGGGTGGACCGTCTACGAGTTCCCGGACGAGGTACGGGAGGCGGGGCGGATCGACGGGCGGCTGGGTCAGGCCCACCGCTGGTTCTTCTTCGACGTGCTCGACGACCGGGTCGAACCCACGCCCGATGGCCGCGAGTTCGTCGCCTGGCGGTGGACCGATGTCGACACCCTCATCGCCGAGGTGGCCGACTTCCGACGGCCCGGGTACCTGGAGGTACTCACGTGAGCGACCTGTTCACGTCAGCGGCCGAGGAACGCCTGCGCCGGGAGGCGCCGCTCGCCGCACGACTGCGGCCACGTTCGATCGACGATGTGGTCGGACAGACCCATCTGGTGGGCGCAGGTCGCCCGCTGCGGCGGCTGGTCGAGCAGGACCGTCTCACCTCGGCCATCTTCTGGGGCCCGCCCGGCACCGGCAAGACGACGCTCGCGTTGGCTGTGGCGGGCAGCACTGCCCGAGCCTTCGAACAGCTCTCGGCCGTGACCGCCGGGGTGAAGGATGTCCGCGAGGTGATCGAGCGTGCACGCCATCGGCTCGGTGAGCGCGATCAGGGCACGATCCTGTTCCTCGACGAGATCCACCGCTTCTCCAAGGCCCAGCAGGATGCACTCCTCCCAGCGGTCGAGGACGGCACGCTCACGCTCATCGGCGCGACCACCGAGAACCCGTTCTTCGAGGTCAACCCACCGCTGCGCAGCCGGTCGACGCTGTTCCGTCTCGAGCCGCTCGACGCGGCGGCGGTCACCACGCTGCTCCGTCGCGGGTTGGAGGCCACCGGTGCCGAGGCCGACCACGATGCGCTCGAGCTCCTCGTCTCGCGGGCGGCCGGTGACGGCCGTCAGGCACTCACATCGCTCGAGGTCGCCATCGCCCTGGCCCACCCCGGCGCCGTCGAGCTCGTGCACGCCGAGGCCGCCCTCGGCACGAGCGCGCTGCGTTACGGACGCGACGATCACTACGACGTCGTGAGCGCATTCATCAAGTCGATGCGTGGTTCCGACGCCGACGCCGCCATCTACTGGCTCGCGCGCATGCTCGAGGCCGGTGAGGACGCCCGCTTCGTGGCGCGCCGAATGGTGATCTTCGCCAGCGAGGACGTCGGCATGGCGGATCCCCTCGCGCTCGTGGTGGCGGTGGCCGCCGCCCACGCGGTCGAGCACGTCGGTCTGCCCGAGGCGCAGCTGAACCTGGCGCAGGCGGCGGTGCACCTGGCCACCGCACCCAAGAGCAACCGCGTCGCCACCGCCATCTGGGATGCCCGCGCTGCGGTGCGCGACGGTTCCGTCGGCGAGGTACCCGCCCATCTCCGCGACGGTCATTACCAGGGTGCCGCATCACTGGGACACGGCTCGGGCTACGAGTACCCTCATGACCACGCAGCCGGCTGGGTCGACCAGCAGTACCTCCCCGACGAACTGGTCGAGCAACGGTGGTACCGCCCCTCGATCCACGGACACGAAACGGAGATCGCACACCGAATGAGGCAGCACGGCATGAGTGAGGACGAACGGAGCCGCGATGACCGCCGGTGAACTGGCCGTGCTGTTGGCGGCCGTGCTGTGCGCGATCGGTTTCGCGGCGCTGATCGTCGTGCTGCTGCGGGTGCTCGACACGCTGGGCACACTGCGCCACGAGGTCGAGGAGTTGCGCGCCGAGACGCGGCCGCTGCTGACCGAGTTGCAGGCGACCACCCTCGACGCCCGCGAGGCGATGGAGACCGCCCGGGCCGACCTCGAGCGTTTCGACCGGGTGCTGGGCTCCGCCGAGGCCATCGAGCACGCCGTGTCGGGCTCGGGCCGCGTGGCCCGCACCGCGTTCTCGGTGCCGGTCATCAAAGCGGCCGGGATCGCCACGGGTACGTCCCGAGCGGTCCGCCGCCTGCGACGATCGTCGCCCGGCGGCGTCGAGGTGATGCACGTCCCCGACGAGCGACGGAGGAAGCGAGCGTGATGAAGCGAGTCACCTGGTTCGTGGGCGGCGTCGCCACCGGCGCGCTCGGCGTCAACTACGCCAAGCGCAAGGTGCGGACCACCGCCGAGCTGTACACCCCGGCGAGAGTGGCGCGTAGCACCGCGGATCTGGCCAGGCAGCGCGCTCGCGACCTCGCCGATGCCATCCGCGACGGTCGAGAGGCGATGCACGTGCGCGAGGACGAGCTCAAGGCCCGACGAGACGGTCGCATCGTGACCCTCGACGAGCACGTCGGGCCCGACGACCAGCTCCTGGTCGACGGGCGCCCGGTCGAGCCCGGCCGGGTCATCGTCCTTCGTCGCGCCAAGTAGGTGACGATGGCGACGATGGCCACCACGTCCGCCGGGCCGTCCGGAACGCACGTGAGCGCGAACGGCGCCGCGCTGGTCGACGCGCTGCGACAGGCGTTGTCCGACGACCGTGTGCGCACCGGCGCAACCGAACTCGGTCTCTACCGCAAGGATGCCTCCAACATGGAGGGCGCCACATCGGTCGTGTGCTTCCCCGTCACCACCGACGAGGTCGCGGCCTGCGTCCGCGCCGCCGTCGAACACGGTGTGCCATTCGTGGCTCGCGGTTCGGGAACCGGTCTGGCAGGTGGGGCCGTGCCGCTCGACGGAGCCGTGGTGATCGTGACGTCGAAGATGGACCGTGTCGTCAGTGTCGACGAGGTGAACCGTCAGGCCTGGGTCGAGCCCGGCGTGCTCAACCTCGACCTGTCGCGACAGGTGGCCCACCTGGGTCTGCACTTCGCGCCCGATCCCAGTAGCCAGCAGACCTGCTCGATCGGCGGGAACATCGCGAACAACGCCGGCGGACCCCACTGTCTCGCAGAGGGCGTGACGGCGGCGCACGTGCTGGCCATGGAGGTCGTGCTCCCCGACGGCACCGTCACCGTGCTGGGCGGCGAAGATCCCGAACCCGGTGGGTACGACCTGCGGGGCGTGTTCGTCGGCAGCGAGGGCATGTTCGGCATCGCCACGAAGATCTGCGTTCGTCTGGTGCCCGATCCGCCCGCCGTGCGCACGCTGCTGCTCGACTTCACCACGGTGGCCGACGGTGCCGCGACGGTGAGCGACATCATCGCCGCTGGCATCGTGCCCGCGGCCGTCGAGATGATGGATCAGCTCTGCCTCGTGGCCGTCGAGGGGTACATCAACGCCGGTCTCCCGGTCGATGCAGCTGTCGCGCTGCTCGTCGAGGTGGTCGGACTCCCCAACGGGGTGGAAGCCGAGGTCGGGCGCATCACCGAACTCGCCCGGAGGCGGTCGGTGCGCACGGTGCGTGTGGCGGTCGACGAGGCCGAGCGGGCACTGCTCTGGAAGGGACGTAAGTCCGCCTTCGGCGCCATCGCCCGGATCAAGCCGAACTACTACCTGCACGACACGGTGGTGCCACGCTCGAAACTGCCAGCGGTGCTCGCCAGTGTCTACGAGATCGCGGCACGGCACGAGCTGCTCGTGCTCAACGTGTTCCATGCCGGCGACGGGAACCTGCACCCACTCTTGGTGTTCGACAAGCGCGAACCGGGGGTCATGGAACGGGTGCACGCGGCCGGCGAGGAGATCGTCCGTGTCTCGGTCGACGCCGGTGGGGTGCTCAGCGGCGAGCACGGGATCGGGCTCGAGAAGCGCGATCTGATGGGGTTGATGTTCTCGGCGGTCGACCTGGCCGCCCAGGGTGATCTCCGGGCAGCGTTCGACCCGGCCGGTCTGGCCAACCCGCACAAGGTGCTCCCCACCGGCTCCGTCTGTGGCGACGTGCAGGCGGTGCCCCAGGGCGCCTGGATCTGACCCGTGTCGTTGGCTCCGACCGATGTCTGAGATCGCTGCGCTCGACCTCTCCGAGTTCGCCGAGGAGGTGGGTGTGGACGACCCCGTCACGATCGCCGGCCTCGGTACCCGCGGTGGACCGGTCAGCGGCGCGCGACCCGTGATGGCGCCTGGCGGCATCGTCGAGGTGCGGGCCGACGAGATGACGGTGCGATGTGGAGCGGGTACGCCCGTGGCCGAGCTCGATGATGCGCTCGCCGCCGTGGGGCAGGCGGTCGCGATCCCACCCAGCGGCACCGTGGGTGGCGCGCTCGCGGTCGGACGCAGCGGGATCCGGCGGCTCGGCTACGGCCCGGTGCGCGACACGGTGCTCCAGCTCAGGTACGTCTCGGCCGCCGGCGCGATCGTCAAGGCCGGCGGACCCACCGTCAAGAACGTGAGTGGATTCGACCTCTGTCGGCTGCTGGTCGGCTCGTGGGGAACCCTCGGCTTCCTCGGCGAGGTGATCCTGCGGACCCGGCCGCGCGCCCGCTACGAGCAGTGGTTCGAGACACGGTCCGATCCGTGGGCGGTGCTCGCCGGGCTCCATCGGCCGACCTCGCTGCTCTGGGACGGCGAACGGACGCTGGTACTCCTCGAGGGTGACCATCGCGATGTCGACGAGGAGGCTCGACGTGTCGGTCTCGTCGCATCCGACACCCCCGTCGATCTCCCGACCGGAGGGCGGTGGTCACTTCCCCCGTCGCAGCTGCACACCCTCGTGGGGACCGGTCATTTCGTGGCCGAGATCGGGGTGGGAGTGGTCCACCACGAGCACCCCGCCCCTGCCCGGCAGATCGACCCGGCCGTGGTCGAACTGCATCGTCGCCTCGAGCAGCGGTTCGACCCGACGGGCCGGCTGAACCCCGGGGTGTCGGTGCTCGATGCCCGGCCCTGAGTCGTCGGAACGCCCGTTCGTCGATCGGCCGGTGGACGATCTCGAGGCCGCGGAGCAACTCGCACATCGGGCCGCGGCGGAGTGGGGGACCGGCCCCGTCCGCCTGCTGCGCCGATCGATGAACGCCGTGTTCGCGGCCGACCACGTCGTGATCCGAGTGGGACGCCCGACCGCACCCGCCGTCACGGCGCTCGCACTCGCCGATCACCTCGTCGAGGTGGGGCTGCGGGTCGCTGCGCCGGTGCATCGAGAGGTGATGATCGAGGGCGATCTCGCGGCCACGGCGTGGGAGCGGCTGATGCCGTCCGGAGCCCCGGTCGACTGGTTCGGGGTGGGGGAGATGATCGCGCGGCTGCACGGTGCCGGGCCAGAGGTGGCGCCGTCGGGGTATCCCTGCCCCTCGCCCGACACCTACCCGTGGTGGCACTTCGACGAGATGCTGGCCGATGTGGCCGATCTGATCGACGACGAAGCCCGGTCGGTGCTGGCGGAGGTGATCGAGCGTCATCGGTGGTGGATCGGGGCGCTCGGCGACGACCCCGTGGTGTGTCACGGCGATCTCCAAACCGACAACGTCGTTCAGACCGCCGATGGCCCCGTGGTGGTCGACTGGGACCTGCTCTGTCGGGCACCCGCCGGCTGGGACCACGGTCCGATGATGACCTGGGCCGAGCGCTGGGGAGGCCGCCCGGGCGAGTACGAGGCGTATGCCGCCGGATACGGCTGGTCGGGTCGCGGCGATCCCTTCGCCGAAGCGGTGGCCGAGCTCCGTCTGGTGGCCGCCACGCTCATGCGCGTGCGGGCGGGCCGACACGATCCGTCGGCGCGCGGCGAGGCCGATCGCCGTCTCGCCCACTGGCGCGGCGACCCCGATGCGCCGCCGTGGCGGCCGCAGTAGTCGACTGCCGCCCGCTCGCTCCCGGCATCTGCGAACACTGTGCCGGGTCAGGTGGGCTGGCAGGTGGGGCAGTGGTAACAGGTGCGGTTGGCGACCTCGATGGCGGCGATGGGGGTGGCGCAGCGCAGACACCGGTCGCGCTTGTACACGTACGTGGCTTCGCGCCGCGGGATCCTGGCGCCTCGCGGGAGATCGAGTTCATCGCGGGTCACCGTCACGATGCGGTTCGACCGCACTCCCGCTCGCAACATGTCGCGCAGGGTGGTCCAGAGCATCCGGAGTTCGTGCTCGCTGCACGCCGTACCCGGTCGGCGGGGGTGGATGCCGTGGACGAACAGTGCCTCGGCGCGGTACACGTTGCCGACCCCCGAGAGCACCGATTGGTCGAGCAGCAGCGCCCCCATCGCCCGGCGGCTGCGGGCCATGTTGTGCACGGCCAGGTCGGGATCGGCGTCGGCGCGCAGCGGATCGGGACCGAGCCGGGCGACGATGACGTCGCGGTCGTGGGGCGGGCCGACCGAGCACGCGGTCGGGCCGGCGAGATCGATGGTCACCGGCTCACCGTCGTCATCCGCCGTGACCCGCATCCGAACGGCGCCACGGGGCTCGGGCGGTTCGGCGGTGCGGTGCACCCGGAACTTGCCGAACAGGCCGAGGTGGATGTGGCCGATCTCGCCGGTCGACCAGTGGTGGAACAGGTGCTTGCCGTAGGCCTCCAGGTCGACGAGGGTGGCGCCGTCCACCCGGACAGCGTCGGTGAACCGGCCCTGCGGACTCGACACCCTCAGGGCGCGCCCGGCGAGGAGGGTGCGGTGATCTCGTGCGATCCGGTGGATCGTGTGGCCCTCGGGCATCGTCGTGGCACCCTACGATGGCCCCCGACATGATGCTGCATCTCGACGATGACGAACTCTCCAGCTGCGTCGCCTGCGGTCTCTGCCTCCCGCACTGTCCGACGTACCGTGCCACCGGTGAGGAGGCGTTGTCCCCCCGGGGTCGCATCGACGCCATGCGGGCGGTGCAGTGGCGCGATGCACCGATCGACGACCAGTTCGTCGAGTTCATGGAGACCTGTGTGCAGTGTCGCGGCTGTGAACCCGCCTGCCCCAGCGGCGTGCCGTTCGGCCGCTTGATGGAGGGCACCCGCGACACACTGGCGACGGAGGGACGGATCGCTCCCTGGTGGCAGCGCCGGGGTCTCGGGCTGCTCGCACACCATCGTCTGTTGCTGGCCGGCTCCACCGGTCTTGCGGTGCTCCAGCGGCTCCGCCTCGTGCCCCGGCGGCTGGGTCTGCCGCGGCTCCCGTTGCGACGCGGGGCTGCGGTGCGCTCGACCGGGGCCGGCAATCCCGCGCACGTCACGACCGGGCACGTCTGGTTCTTCACCGGGTGTGTCATGGACGCGTGGATGCGCTCCACCCACCGGTCGACCGCCGAGGTGTTGGCCGCCATGGGGACCACCATCTCGGTGCCGGGCCCCGGTGGGGGATGCTGCGGGGCGCTCCACACCCACGCCGGGCTCACGCGTGATGCCCGCCGGTTGGCCGAGCGGGTGATCGCCTCGATGCCCGGTCACGATCCCGTGCTGGTCAACTCCGCCGGGTGTGGCGCAGCGCTGCAGGACTACGGCCACCTCCTCGGCACCGACGAGGCAGCGGCGTTCTCGGCGCGAGTGCTCGATGTGCACGCCTGGGTGGCCGACCGTCTCGACCAACTCCCCGAGCCGGCCACGCGTCTCGGACCGATCATGGTGCAGGACCCGTGCCACCTCCGCCACGTGCAGCGCGACCTCGTGTCGGTCCGCCGGGTGCTGGCGCACGTGGCCGAGCCCGTCGATCTCCACGACGACGGTCTGTGCTGTGGCGCCGGCGGCGCGTACTCGGCGATGCAACCCGAACTGAGCGGCCGGATCCGTGAGAAGAAGGTGGCCGTGATCGAGACCGTCGGCGCGCGCCGTGGCGCCTCGGTGGTGGCGAGCGCCAATCCCGGCTGCGCGATGCATCTGACCGCGGCCGGACTCGACGTGCGCCATCCGATGGATCTCGTGGCGGCGGCCGTCCGGGGGAGCGGTCGGTGAGTGACGGTCTCGATCAGCACCGGGTCGACGAGCTGGCCGATCGACTCCAGCACGTGGTGGACGAACTCGACGAGTTGGCCTTCGACGCGCTCCGGGAGGCGTCTGCCGACGGTGAGCGGACCCGCCCGGTGCTCGACAGGCGGCTGACGCAGGCCCGTCGTGCCACCGAGCGGGCGGCGCACCTGATCAGGCAGCTGGGTCGAACGTGAGCGGATCGCCCACGGCCGCCAGGCCGGGGCTCGTCACCTCGGCGTAGATCCCGACGTCCTGGCCGAGCTCGGCCACCACGTGGCGCAGGATCGCCCGGTCGGCGGGCGTCTCCTGATCGATCTCGCGGGTGATCATCACGCAGCGGGGGCACCGCTCGCGGAACCGCACGCTGGCGCTGCCGATCGTGGCAGTGCGCCCGATCCAGTCGAACTCGGGGTGGCCGGTGGCGTCGCCGGTGTCGATCACCATCGACGGACGGAACCTGCGGACGTCGATCACCGAGTCGGGTAACGCCTCGGTCAGGGTGCGCAGCGCCGACGTGGTCATCACCATGAGCGGGAACGCGTCGTAGTACGTGCCGGGTGGTGACTCGAACTCCATGATCTCGGGAGGGAAGATCGAGAGATCGGGGATCGGCTCGTCGCCCTCTCGGCCGAAGATGTCACGGAGCTCGACCATCACATCGTCGGAGTCGGGGGCACCGCGCCGGTAGTGCTCGACGTCGCTGGCGGGCCGGAGCGCCTCGAGCCGAACCGGATGCCCGAGCGCTTCGGAGACCAGGTGGTCGACCTGGGGGTGGTCGGTGGCGATCTCGGTGCCGTCGGGCAGCGTGATCACGGCCTGACCGTCGGGGCCCGAGCGAGCGGCGAACCGCATCAGCCCTCCGATCTTCTTGGCCCCGCGGATGCCACCACGCTCCAGATCACGGGTCGCCCACGTGCGGTCGCCCACCACACCGAGTCCGTCGATCGGCACGGCGCCCACCATTTCGCCGACCATCGACTTCACCGGGTAGCGCCAGAGTTGTGAGACGTGCACGAGCGCGACGCTAGTCGGCCGGGTCGGTCGCTCCGGGCGCCGGCACGAACGAGTTCAGCATGTCGATCATCGCCCGCAGGTCGCTGTACCCGTGCTTGGCGAACTCGAAGGCGATGCGGTGCAGCTCGAGCCGGTCGTCCTGGCGGCGCTCGATCGAGAACGGAGTGGTGCGACGGATCTCCCCCTCGGCCACCAGGTGTCCGAAGCGCGACGTGAGCTCCGCCAGCTGCGCATCGGTGGGCTCGTGCCGGAGCCGGATGACGAGGTCGTCGCCCACGTACCGGATCGAGTCGTAGTTCGAGTAGAAGCGCTCGATCTCGGCCACGGCCTCATCGCACGAATCGGTGATGAAGTAGAGGCCGGTGTCGCCGGGTGACACGAACCCACGCGGGATGAGCTGGCTCTCGACGAACTCGTGCACGGTCTCCCAGTAGCGGTCGCCCGGGGTGTCGAGGAACACGATGGGCACGGGGAGGCCCTTGCCGGTCTGGGTCAGTGTGAGGAGCTCGAACGTCTCGTCGAGGGTGCCGAATCCGCCGGGGAGGCACACGAAGGCCTGACTCTCCTTGACGAGCATCAGCTTGCGGGTGAAGAAGTACTTCATGCTCACGTACTTCTCGTCGCCGGCGATCACCGGGTTGGCGCCCTGCTCGAACGGCAGACGGATCGAGACGCCGATGCTGTGGGCCCGACCTGCGCCCTCCATCGCTGCCTGCATGATGCCCGGACCGGCCCCGGTCACGACCATCCAGCCCTCCTCCGCCAGCGAGGCGGCGAGCCGGCGGGTGTGCTCCCACAGTGGATCGTGCGGTTGGGTGCGCGCCGAGCCGAAGATCGTCGCCTTGGGGACGTTGCGATAGGGGGCGAACATCCTGAACGCCTCGCGCATCTCGGTGACGCTGGCGGCGGCGATCTTCAGATCCAGCGGGTTGGAATCGTCGCGAATGAGGCCGATGGTCTCGGCCAGGAACTCCTCGGAGATGCGCAACTCTCGGGAAATTCCGAGCTCTTCGAGGAGTTCACGAGCGCGCGACCGTATGTCGTCGGATAGACCAGGATCCATGGAACGTGCACTCTACGGGACCGGTGTGATCGCCGGGGTGGTGGGCCTCGGTGCCGGGCTCGCCGTGGCCGAACTGGCGGCGGGGCTCCTGTCGGGTGCGCCGTCGCCCGTCGTGGCCGTGGGTCAGACCGTCATCGACGGAGCGCCGCCGGCGCTCAAGGACTGGGCCATCTCGAACCTGGGCACCGCGAACAAGCCGGTGCTGCTCGCCGGCACCGTGATCGTGCTCGTGGCCATCGCGTCGGTGGCGGGAGTCCTCGCCGTCGGTGGACGGCGTCGGCACGCGATCACGATCGCCGGGTTGATCGGGGTGGTCGGGCTGCTGGCCGTGCTCAGCCGTCCCACCTCGTCGCCGGGCCATGTGGTCCCGACCATCGTGGGCACGGCAGTGACGATGGGAGTGCTGTGGTGGCTCCCGACCCGCCTGGTGCCGATCGCCCCGGTGGAGGTCGATCGCATCGACGCCGAGCCCGTCGGACCGATGGGACTCGACCGGCGGGGCTTCTTCCGTGGTTCGGCCGCCATCGGTGTGGGTGCGGCGGCCGTCGGAGGGCTCGGGCGACTGCTGCAGGCCCGCTCGGCCATCGGCGACGAGCGGGCCACACTGTTGCTCCCCGGTCCAGGAGAACCAGCGACGCTCCCGGCGGACGCCGAGATCGGTGTGGACGGGTTGACCACGTTCGTCACCCCCAACGACGACTTCTTCCGCATCGACACGGCCTTCACCGTGCCCCAGGTGTCGACCGACGACTGGCGACTGCGCATCCACGGGATGGTCGACCGCGAGATCGAACTGTCATTCGCCGATCTGTTGGATCGCCCGCAGATCGAGCGCTACATCACCATCTCGTGCGTGTCGAACGAGGTCGGTGGCGGCCTGGTCGGCACGGCCCGGTGGCAGGGCGTACGACTCGCCGACGTGCTCCGCGACGCCGGGGTGGATCCGGCCGCCGAGCAGCTCGTGAGCCGTTCGATCGACGGGTGGACCTGCGGCACCCCGGTCGAAGCCGCCACCGACGGCCGCGATGCGCTGCTGGCCATCGCGATGAACGGTGAACCACTGCCCGATCGCCACGGGTACCCGGTCCGGATGGTGGTGCCCGGTCTGTTCGGCTACGTGTCGGCCACCAAGTGGGTCACCGAGCTCGAGCTCACGACGTGGGATGCCTTCGACGCCTACTGGGTGCCACGCGGCTGGGCCGAGCGTGGACCGGTCAAGACGATGACCCGTATCGACCGGCCGCGTGTCGGGTCGAGCCATGGCGACGGAGTGGTGGACATCGGCGGGGTCGCCTGGGCGGTGCACCGGGGTGTCTCCGCCGTCGAGATCCGTCTCGACGACGGTCCATGGGTCGAGTGTGAGCTCGGTGGCGTGCCGAGCGACGACACCTGGCGACAGTGGCACCACCGCTGGGACGCCACACCGGGTGACCACGTGGTGGAGGCCCGTGCCGTCGACGGCAGCGGCGAGGTGCAGCCGTCGGAGCCGCGTCCACCGGCGCCCGACGGTGCGCAGGGCTACCATCGGGTGCGGTTCACGGTGAATGCCTGACCAGCTCAGCTGCGCAGCTCGTCGGCCTTGCTCTCGAGCGCCGTGAGGAGCTCGTCGAAGCTCTTCTGGAAGCTGTCGACGCCCTCGGACTCGAGTTGCTGGGCGACCTCGCCCATGTCGATGCCCACCTCGGCCAGTGCGGCCCAGACCCTGTCGGTCTCGTCGGGGCGGGCGTCGATGGTCCGCTCGAGCGTGCCGTGGTCGGCGAACGCCTCGAGCGTGGCCTCGGGCAGGGTGTTGACGGTGTCGGGACCGATCAGGCCGTCCACGTAGAGCACGTCGGAGTAGTCGTCGTTCTTGGTGCCGGTGCTGGCCCAGAGCGGTCGCTGCACCCGGGCGCCGCGTTCGGCGAGTGCTTCCCAGCGCGGCCCACCGAAGACCTCGCGGAAGCGCCGGTACGCCAGTTGCGCCTGCGTCAGAGCGGCCAGCCCGCGCAGCGCGAGGGCGTCGGGGGTCGCGATCGCCTCGAGGCGCCGGTCGACCTCGGTGTCGGCGCGGCTGACGAAGAAACTGGCCACGCTCGCCACCTGCGAGAGATCCGCGTCGGGATCGCCGGCCAGCTCCTCGAGCCCGGTGAGGTAGGCCTCCATCACGGCCTCGTACCGCTCGAGACTGAAGATCAGCGTGACGTTGGTGTTCCGGCCCTCGGCGATCATCCGCTGGATGGCGGGCAGCCCGGGAACCGTTGCGGGGATCTTGACCATCAGGTTCGGTCGATCGATCCGCTGGTGCAACTCGCGGGCGGCCTGTTCGGTGCCGCCTCCGTCCATCGCGAGACCGGGGTCGACCTCCACGCTGACGTAGCCGTCGAGGCCGTCGGTGTCGACGTAGGTGGGGTGGAAGACGTCGCAGGCGCCGTGGATGTCGCGCAGGACGAGCTCCCAGTAGTGCTCGTCGATGTCGCGGGCGCCGCCGCGCACGAGCTCGGCGAACTGGGCGTCGTAGTCGGTGGACCCGCTGATGGCCTTCTGGAAGATCGTGGGGTTGGAGGTGAGCCCGCGCACACCGCGGTCACGGAACTGCGCCAGCTCACCCGAGGTGAGATAGCTGCGTTGGAGGTTGTCGAGCCACGGACTCTGTCCGAACTCGGACGACAGGCGGGTGAGACGGTTCATGTCAGCTCGTTTCGTGTCGGGTCCGGGTGACGAGGGCGTCAGCGCGCTCGACCACGTGGTCGACGTCGATGCCGAGGCGCCGGAGGACCTCGTCGCCGGGGGCGCTGGCCCCGAAGCGGTCGATGCCGATGGAGTCGTGGGCGAAGCGCTCCCAGCCGAAGGTGACCCCCGCCTCGACGGAGAGCACGGGCACTCCGGCGGGGAACAGCTCCCGACGGTACGCGGGGTCCTGGCGAGCGAGACGGTCCCAGCTCGGCAGGCTCACGACCCGGGTCGGGGTACCGGAGGCGGCGAGTCGGTCGGCCGCTTCGACGCACACCGCGACCTCGCTGCCCGTGGCGACCAGCACGACCGCCGGCGTCTGATCGGGTTCGCGCACGATGCCCGCGCCTCGTTCCACCGCTGAGCCGTCGGTGACCACGTCGACCTTCTGGCGGGTCAGCACGAGCGCCGTGGGCCCGTCGTGCTCGACGGTGGCGCGCCAGGCGGCCACGGTCTCGTTGGCATCGGCCGGTCGGATCACCTGGAGGTCGGGGACCGCGCGCAACGTGGCGAGCTGCTCGACGGGCTGATGGGTCGGGCCGTCCTCGCCCACGCCCACCGAGTCGTGGGTGAACACGAAACAGACCTTGGCCCCCGACATGGCGGCCAACCGCACCGGCGGTCGCATGTAGTCGAGGAACACGAAGAAGGTGCCGCCCACCGGGAGCACGCCGCCGTGGCGGGCCATGCCGACCATGGCGGCGCCCATCGCGTGCTCGCGCACGCCGTAGTGGATGCGTCGCCCACCCGGCTCGTCGGCGCTCTGCACGTCCTGACCAGCGAGTTTGGTGCCCGTGTTGCCGGTGAGGTCGGCGGACCCGGCCACCAGACCGGGCAGATGGTCGACCGTGGCGTCGAGCGCCTGCTGGATCGCCTGGCGGGTGGCCAGCGCGGTGCCGTGCTCGAACGTGGGGAGATCGGCGTCCCATCCCGACACACCGCCGCCCGCCCAGGCGGCCTGCCACTCGGGGGTGTCGCGGACGTCGCTGCTGCGCTCGAGCCAGGCCTCACGCCTGCTGGCTCCCGTGGCACCCACGACGTCGCGATACGCGGTGACCAACTCGTCGGGGGCCCAGAACGGCTCGTCGGGGATCTCCATGACGGCCTTGGTCCGGCTCACGTCGTCGGCATCGAAGGCCAGACCGTGGGCCTCGTGGTTGTCGGTGTGATCGGGTGAGGGGTGCCCGATGTGCGAGCGCAGGATCAGCAGGCTGGGCCGGTCCTCGACGGACTTGGCGGCCACCAGCGCATCTTCGAGCGCATCGGCGTCGTCGGCGATCTCACCGAGGTACTGCACGTCCCAGCCGTACGACTCGAAGCGGGCCGCCACGTCATCGCTGATGGCGAGCGAGGTGGGACCGTCGATCGTGATGCGGTTGTCGTCGAACACGGCGATGAGGCGTCCGAGCGCGAGGTGCCCGGCCAGCGATGCGGCCTCGTGGCTGACACCCTCCATCAGGCAGCCGTCGCCCACGATCGCGTACGTGTGATGGTCGACGGCGTCTCGCCCGAAGCGCTCCCGCAGCACGCGCTCGGCGATGGCCATGCCGACCGCGTTCGCGAAGCCCTGACCGAGTGGACCGGTCGTCACCTCGATGCCGGCGGTGTGGAGGGCCTCGGGGTGGCCGGGGGTTGCCGACTCGAAGCTGCGGAACGCACGGATGTCGTCGAGTTCGAGTCCGTAGCCGCACAGGTAGAGCATCGAGTACTGCAGGATCGACGCGTGACCGTTCGAGAGCACGAAACGATCGCGGTCGGCCCACTCGGGATCGGCGGGATCGTGCTTCATCACCCGGCTGTAGAGCACGTGGGCCAACGGGGCGAGCGCCATGGCCGTGCCCTGGTGGCCGCTGTTCGCGCGGAGCGGGGCGTCCATCGCGAAGCCGCGGATCAACGAGATCGCCTGCTGCTGTCGGTCGGCCGTCAGGGTCGCCACGTCGGTGGTGAGGGAGGTGGGGCGCATCACGCGAGACTGTATCGGTCGGGCGGCGGTGATTCGACGGGACGCGGACCGGTGCCGCCGACGAGCGGCATCAGACCGGTGGGAGCAGGGTGAACGGGACCGAGTGCCACGGCCCGGTGCCGATCCGGCAGTGGGCGAAGACCTGCTGGTACTCGGTGAACTCGAGTTCGCCCCGCACCAACCGGTACGTGAACTTGCCGGGTTCGACGTCGAACGGGCTCACGTTGCGCGCCATCGGCTCGCCGTCGTGGTCGGGGTCCGGGCTGGCCCGGTAGACCACCTCGAACACTCCGGTGCCGGCTTCGTCGGCGGGGCAGTAGATGAGCCCGACGAGGTGGGGAGCGACGGTGACCGGCACCTCCGACGGAGCGGCCATGGAGAACATGGCGCCGGTGAGATCGAGACGGGTCGAGGGTCCGGGAGCCTGTCGCAGCTCGAAGTTCTCGACGAAGAGGGCCGACACGATGTGCATGGCGACCACCTTAAGTGGCATCGTCGTTTGGGAGCGACTATGACTTGGGTACGGCTGGACCAACACGCCAGCCATCGCTCCCGGAGGAACCATGACGATCACCCTGCCCGATCTCCCGTACTCGACCGATGCCCTCTCACCGCACCTGTCGGCAGAGACCTTCGAGTTCCACTACGGGAAACACCACAAGACCTACGTCGACAACCTCAACAAGATGATCGAGGGCACCGACGAGGAGTCAGCCAGCCTCGAGGACATCATCATGAGTGCCGATGGCGGCAAGTTCAACAACGCTGCGCAGGTCTGGAACCACACCTGCTACTGGAACTCGATGAAACCGGGCGGCGGAGGTGCCCCCTCGGGCGCGGCCGGCGACGCCATCGCCGAGGCGTTCGGCAGCTACGACGCGTTCCGTGACGAGTTCAAGAAGGCGGCCGTCGGACAGTTCGGCTCCGGCTGGGCGTGGCTCGTCCTCGACGGCGGCAAGTTGGCCGTGATGTCCACCGCCAACGCCGATCTCCCGATGAAGCACGGCAAGACCGCCGTCATCACGTGCGACGTGTGGGAGCACGCCTACTACATCGACTACCGCAACCGGCGCCCCGACTACGTCGACACGTTCCTCGACCACCTGGTCGACTGGGGAGCGGTGGAGGCCGCGCTGGGCTGATCTCACCGGCGCCGAGGCGCTCGCAACGGGGGCGTCGGCTCGAGCCGACGCCCCCCTTTCGCGTACCGGCTGTGTATGTTGCCGACTGTCATGGCCGATCTCACCGACATCCGGTCGACACGGGACCAGATCCTCGACGAGGCCCTGGTCTGCTTCGCCCACGCCGGGTACGACGGCACGTCGCTCAACGACATCGCCGCTGGGGTCGGCATCCGACGTCAGAGTCTCCTGCACCACTTCGGGTCGAAAGAGGCGCTCTACGGCGAGGTGTTCGAGCGTGCCCTGAGTGATTGGTTCGAACGGCTCAGCCTGGCGATCGAGTCGACCGAGCGCGGCATGGCCAAGGTCGAGTACGTCATCGAGGCCGGCTTCGGCTTCTTCGCCGACAACAACGACTTCGTGCGGCTCATGCGACGCGAGGCGATCGACGGCGGTGCCCACCTCGGTATCGACCTGGCGGCCGTGCTGCGTCCCATGTTCGACCGTGCGGTGGCGTTCTTCGAGCGGGAGATGGCCGCTGGCACGTTCCGCCGTCACGACGCCCGTCAGCTCTTGATCACCGGGTACGGGGCGCTGCTCACGTACTTCTCCGATGTCCCCTTCCTCGAGGGGTTGCTGGACGATCCGCCGCTCGGGCCCGAAGCGCTGGCCGCCCGGCGTGACCACGTGGTCGACTTCTTCCGGGCGGCGTTGATCCCCTGACGCGGCGTGAGCCGTCCGATGGTGCTCGGCCGGGACGGGGTCGGCTGAGTACCGTACGTCTCGATGTCGACCCCCGCACGAACCCTCTCCGAGACCGCGTCCAAGGAGCTCCTGGCCGCCTACGGCCTGCCGGTGCCCCCCGAGCGTGAGGTCACGTCTGCGGCCGACGCTGCAGTTGCCGCCGAGTCGATCGGCTACCCCGTGGTCGCCAAGTTGTGTGGCGATGCCATCGCCCACAAGACCGAGCGCGGCCTCGTCAGGCTGCGGTTGGGCGACGCCGGGGCGGTGTCGGGTGCTGCGCAGGAGCTGCTCGATGCCGCGACCCCCGACGACGGTGCCGTCACGGTGCTGGTGGCTCCGATGGTGTCGGGCAACCGGGAGCTGATCGCTGGCATGCTGCGCGACCCCCAGTTCGGGCCCACGGTCATGCTCGGTGTCGGTGGTGTGCTGGCCGAAGCCGTTGCCGACGTGGTCTTCCGACCGGCACCACTCGACCGGGTGACCGCCGAAGAGATGATCGACGATCTCGCCACGCAGCGGCTGCTCGGCGAGTTCCGGGGAGAAGCCCCCGTCGATCGCGACCCGCTGGTCGACCTGCTGGTCGGACTCGGCCGGTTGGCCGACGAGCGTCCCGACGTGATGAGCGTCGACGTCAACCCGCTCATCGTCACCGCCGACGGAGTGCCGGTGGCGGTCGACGCCCTCGTCGAGGTGGCCGATGCTGCCGATGCGCCCGCTGAACGTCCCCCGATGCGACCCCGGCCCACCGCCGAGCAGTTCGAGGCGCTGTTCCAACCCGAGGGCGTGGTGGTGACCGGAGCGTCGACGCACCCGGGCAAGTTCGGGTTCGTCTCGCTCCACAACCTGTTGGCGGCGGGGTACGAGGGCGCCGTGTTCGGCACGAACCGCCAGGGTGAAGAGGTACTGGGGATCCGTACGGTCACCGACATCGACCAACTCCCCGAGGGCGCCGCTGATCTGGTGTTCGTGTGCACCCCCGCCGCTGCCAACCCCGACATCCTGCGCGCCTGCGCCGCGAAGGGCGTGCGAGCGGCGTTCCTGACATCGGCCGGTTACGGCGAGGCGGGTGAGGAGGGCGAGCGCGCCCAGGCCGAGCTGGTGGCGCTGGCCGACGAACTCGACATCCTGCTCGCCGGCCCGAACGGGCAGGGGGTGGTGTCCACCCCGGCCAAGCTCTGCGCCCAGATCGTGGCGCCGTACCCGCCCGCCGGCCGGATCGGTGTGGCCAGCCAGAGTGGCAACTTCGTCTCGAGTTTCCTGAATCTCGCCCGCTCGTCGGGGGTCGGTATCAGCCGGGCGGTCTCGGCGGGCAACGCCGCGGCCGTGTCGGTGGCCGACTATCTCGATCACTACGCCGACGACGACGCCACGTCGGTGGGGCTCGCCTACCTCGAGGGCATCGTCGACGGACAGGGCCTCATGGGTCGGCTCGGTCGGGTGGCGGCCCGCAAGCCGCTCGTGCTGCTGAAGGGCGGGTCCACCGCCGGCGGCGCCCGGGCAGCCGCCAGCCACACCGGGGCGCTGGCCGCTGACGACAAGGTCTTCCATGGTGCGTGCCGCGCCGCCGGCATCACCCGCGCCTGGTCGGTGGAGGAGGCGTTCGAGGCCGCCGCCACCTTCGCGACGCAGCCGCTCCCCACCGGTCCGAACGTGGTGGTGCTCACGACGGCGGGCGGCTGGGGCGTGGTGACCGCTGATGCGATCACCCGGCACCCCGGTCTGACGCTGCTCGAGCTCCCCGACGACCTCCGCACAGCGATCGACGGCAAGCTCCCGCCCCGCTGGAGCAGGAACAACCCGGTCGACTGCGCCGGCGGCGAGACCCGCGAGACCATTCCCGAGGTGATGGAGCTGATCGCGTCGCATCCCTCCGTGCACGCCGTGGTGTACATCGGCATCGGGATCCAGTCGAACCAGGCCCGGCTGATGGCCGAGGGCCCCTTCTATCCCGACCACGGACTCGAGCGGATCGTGGCGTATCACCAGCGGCAGGACGCCCGCTTCGCCGAGGCCGCCGCCGAGCTCAGCGACTCGACGGGGAAGCCGATCCTGGTGGCCACCGAGTTGGCCGTGGCCGATCCCGACAACGCCGGCCCGGCCACGGTGCGTTCGACGGGGCGCCTCTGCTACCCGAGCGGCGACCGGGCCGTCGCGGCCCTCGGTCACCTGTACGGGTACGCCCGGCATCGGGAGCGTCGCGCGTCGTGACCCGCGCCCGGGCCGGTGCCGGGCCGGCGGTGGTGCTCGTGCTGCTCGCACTGGTTCCGGCCGTGGCGCTGTGGGGTGTCTGGCGGTGGGCGGCGGGCAAGGCGGAGTCGTTCGACGCGCCACCACCCACGACCGTGCCGATCGTGGTGCCCGAACCGTCACCGCCACTCTCGACCGCCATCGTCTCGCTCCGTCGCACTCCGTCGCTGCTGTCGCGCGAGCTGAACCTGGACGAGTTCCGCAGCGCCGTCACCCCGCTCCTCGACACCATCAACGATCGCTCGTGCGTGGCGATCTCCCTCGACGGCATCGAGGTGGGCGATCGCACATCGACGCTCCCGGTGATCCCGGCCAGCGTGCAGAAGGTGATGGTGGCGTCGGTGGCCCTCGAGTTGCTCGGTCCCGAATTCGTGTACACCACCACGGTTCGTGCCGTCGAGCTCCCGGTCGACGGCGTGGTGGCGGGCGACCTCTACCTCGTGGGCGGTGGCGACCCGGTGCTCTCGGGCGACTGGTACCCGACCTCGAACCTCGAGCGCTTCCCGGTGTTCAACCACACCAGCCTCGACACGCTGGCCGACTCGGTCGTGGCCGCCGGCGTGCGGCGGGTCGACGGGAACGTGGTGGGCGATGGCAGCCGCTACGACGACGAGTGGTTCGCCCCGGGGTGGGCCCAGGGCGTCGCGGGCGTCGAAGCCGGGCCGTACGACGCCCTGATGGCGAACGATGCACGGGTGTTGGGCGACGAGTTCCGAGCCTCCGACCCGAACCAGGCGGCGGCGCGCGAGTTGCTCCGGTTGCTCACCGAGCGGGGGGTCACCGTCGGGGGGAGTGCCGTGAGCGGTGTCGCTCCGTCCGACGCGTCCGACATCGCCGCGATCGACTCGCTCCCCCTGCCTGCCATCGTGGAGGAGATGCTCGCCAACAGCGACAACAACACCGCGGAGCTGATGGTGAAGGAACTCGGTGTGGCGGCCTCGGGCGAGGGCACGCGTCCTGCCGGACTCACGGCCATGCTCTCCGTGCTCCAGGGGTGGGGGGTGGACGTGTCCGACCTCGTGCTCGCCGACGGCAGCGGGCTGGCGCCCGCCAACCTGTTGACGTGCGACGCCGTCATCGCCGTGCTCCAGCGGTTCGACCACGACGGTGACCTCGGGGCGGGACTCCCCGTGGCCGCCACCACGGGTACCCTCCGCGGCATCTTCACCGACAGTCCGGTGGCCGGCCGGCTGCGGGGCAAGACCGGCACGCTGAACAACCCGCCGTTCAACCAGGATCCGCCAGCGGTGAAGGGGCTGGCCGGCTATCTGCCCGTCGATGGCGGCGGCGCCATCGAGTACTCGTTGCTGCTGAACGGTCCCACCATCTCCGACCAGAGCGAGTACCGACCGGTGTGGGACCTGCTCGGACAGGTGCTCGCCACCTATCCGTCGGGTGCCGGACCAGCGGAGCTCGGACCGCGATGACCGACGCCGGCGGCGAGTCCACGGCCCACCCACCGCGCCCGCCCCGCCGGGCCCCACTCCTGGTGGTGATCGGGATCGCGCTGGTGCCCGCCATCGGCCTGGGTGGGCTCTGGCGTTGGGCCGAGGGCGTGGAGGACGAACCGGTCGTCACGATCGTGACCGCGACCCCCGATGGCCCACCTGCGCCCGAACTCGTGACCGAGGTCGCCTCACTGCGCCGGGTCCCCGCCCCGCTCGCGGACGAGGCGGCCGACCGGCAGTTCCTCGACTCGCTCGACGCAGCCCTCGCGGATGCCTTCGAGTCAGTGGAACCTCCGGCGTGCGTGGCCGTCTCCCTCGACGGAACACCGAAGGCCGATGTCGATGCGACCCGTCCCGTGCTGCCCGCCAGCAATCAGAAGCTGCTCGTGGCGGCGGTCGCGCTCGAGGTGGTCGGGCCCGACACCCGGCTGGTCACCGAGGTGAGGGGTGCACCCGTCGTCGACGGGGTGCTCGCCGGCGATCTCCACCTCGTGGGGGGAGGCGATCCCACACTCACCAGCGACGACCTCGCAGAGATGATCACCCGCCCGATGCCTGCGCCGACTCGGTTCGACGCGCTGGTCGACCAACTCGTCGACGCCGGCCTCACGAGGGTGGAGGGCGACGTGGTGGCCGATGGCTCGCGCTATGACGACGAGTTCCTCGTGCCCTCGTGGGGTGCCGACATCACCCGCGACGACGGTGGCCCCATGGGTGGGCTGCTCGTGAACGGTGGCCGGATCTTCGGCGCGGGCATCGGTTTGAACCCCGCCCAGTCGGCGGCCAACGAGCTGAACCGGTTGCTGGTGGGTCGGGGCGTGTCGGTGGGCGGTGGGAACCGGGTCGCGCCGGCTCCCACCGACGGCGTGGAGGTACTCGCCTCGGTCGAGTCGATCAGCGTGGCCGAACTGGTGGCCGACATGTTGCAGATCAGCCACAACACCACCGCAGAGATGCTGCTGAAGGAGATCGGCTACGTCGTGACCGGTGAGGGCTCGCGACCGGCAGGGATGGCCGTGGTCCGCGAACAGCTCGCCGCGTGGGACGTGACCGTCGACGGTGCGGTGCTCGAGGACGGTTCGGGTCTGTCGCGCGACAACGCCGTGTCGTGTGCCACGTTGGTCGGGCTCCTGGCCCACGCGGGCGACGACGGCGATCTGGCCGACGCGCTGCCAGTTGCGGCCGAATCGGGCACCCTGGCCGATCAGTTCGTCGACACCCCCGCTGGGGGGGTGCTGCGGGCCAAGACCGGCACCCTCACCGGCGCCAAGGCGTTGAGCGGGTTCTTCCCGGCCCCCACGGGTGAGACGTTCGAGTTCTCCGTGCTGCTCGAGGGCGAAGGCGTCGACGATCCCGAGGTTCACGTCCCGATCTGGACGGCAGTGGTCGAGGCGATCGCGCCCTACCCGATCGAACCCGACGTCGATCTGTTCGGGCCCCGCTGAGCACAGCGGACGGTGTCGGCATAGGTTGGGCCCATGGGCGTCCTCGCCATGTTCCCGCTCGGTTCGGTCCTGCTGCCGGGTGAACTGCTGCCGCTCCAGGTCTTCGAACCGCGCTACCGCCAGCTCGTGATCGACCTGCTGGCCGACGACGTCAACGATCCGGAGTTCGGCGTGACCCTCATCGAGCGTGGTCACGAGGTTGGTGGCGGTGATCAGCGCAGCGAAGTGGGCACGGTGGCCCGGGTCGTGCGCATCGACGCCATCGACGAGGCTCGGTACGCCCTCGTGGCCGTGGGCGTGCGGCGGATCCGGGTGAACTCGTGGCTCCCCGACGATCCGTACCCGCTGGCCGATGTGGAGGACTGGCCCGACGAATCGTCCGGCGGTACCGACACCGATGACGGTGATCTCGATACCCGGATCGCCGCCAGCCGGGTGCGTGTCGAGGCGGCCCGCCGCCTCGCGGTCGAGGTGGGTGACCTCGCCGAGGCCGAGTTCCCCGAGCTGGGCGACGACCCGACCCTGGCGACGTACCACCTGGTGTCGTTGGCCCCGGTGGGCGCGGCCGACCGACTGCGGCTGCTCGCCGCCGAGACCCCGACGGCGCGGCTCGACCTGCTCGACGAGGCCCTCGACGACGCCGAGGCGGTGCTCCGCTTCCGGTCGTCGTGACCGCTCGGGCCGGTCGCGTGATAGAAACGGCCGTCATGGTCGATCACTCCGGCACGAACGGCAAGGACGGGAAGCACGGGACCCACGAGGCGACCGCTGGCGAGGCGACCGCTGGCGATTCCTCGTCCGTGGGCGAGATCGTCGAGTACGTCACCGCCTACGCCAAGCAGGAGACGCTCGGGCCGCTCCGTGGTGCCGGGCGCTGGCTCGGTGCCGGGGCGGCCGGGGCAGTGCTGCTGGGAGTCGGCTTCGTGCTGTTGCTGCTCGGCCTGCTCCGTCTCCTGCAGACCGAGTGGACCCGCTCGGCCACCGGGTCACTGTCGTGGCTCTCCTACCTCATCGTGCTCGTGGTCTGCGTGCTCCTGCTCGTGATCACGATCAAGCGTGTCAACAAGGCCCCTCTGAACCCGCCGACTCCCGAGAAGGATCCCACCTGATGGCCACCGACGGAACCCCCATCACCCGAGACGACCTGCAGGCGAAGTTCCAAGGTCTCCAGGACGACCTGCAGGGCAAGGTCGAGGAGAAGAAGCGCACCGTCGCCGGCACCGCCGCCGGGGTCGGTGTGGTCATGCTGCTGATCGTGTTCCTGCTCGGTCGTCGCAGCGGTAAGAAGAAGACCACCACGGTCGAGATCCGGCGCTTCTGAGACGATGCCGCTGATCCCCGTCGTGGCCGTCGCCACGCTCAAGCGCCAGGCGCTCCGCAAGGGCGTCATGGGTCCGAGCACCGGCTGGAAGGTCGTGGCCGTGTTCGCCTTCGGAGGACCGATCCTGCGGCGTCTCGTCAGCAAGCAGACCGACGTCCTCACGATCGAGAAGCTGAAACCGGGCGAGTCGGTGAACATCAGCACGTACCCGGCGCCCACCCGCGCCGAGCGCAAGCAGGCCAGGCGGGCGCGCCGGGCTGCGTGACCATGACCGTGACCACCACCATGACCGTGACCCCGTGAAGGTCCTGCTCCGCAACCCGCGGCGGGAGATCGAGGTCGAAGGCGGCCGAACCGTCGGCCGACTCCTCGACGAACTCGACCTCGACCGCGAATCACACCTCGTGATGCGCAACGGGACCCTCGTGCCCGGCGACGCCCGACTCGACGACTCCGACGTGGTCGAGGTGCGACCGGTCATCTCGGGTGGCTGAGCCCGCTGCGGGCGTACGCTCCCGGTGAAGGAGGAGCGAGCATGAACCAGTCGAAGTGTCGTGTCTGTCGCGGGCCGGCGGTGATCGACCTCCCGCGTCACAACGCGAACTTCTGTGCCGAACACCTGCAGCAGCTGTGCCGCCGGCAGGTCGAGAAGGCGATCCACGACCACGACATGCTGTCGCCCGACGACCGCATCCTGGTGGCCGTCAGCGGTGGCAAGGATTCTCTCGCGGTCTGGGACCTCCTCGCTGAACTCGGGTACCGGGCCGACGGCCTCTACATCGGTCTCGGCATCGGCACCTACAGCGACACGAGCGGCCAGTACGCCCAGGCATTCGCCGACGAGCGCGAGCTCGAGCTCATCACCATCGACCTGCGCGAGACGTACGGGTACGACATCCCGACCGCGTCGAAGGCCACCGGACGGGTGCCGTGCTCGGCGTGCGGACTGTCGAAGCGTCACCTGTTCGACCGTGCCGCACTCGACGGCGGCTACGACGTGGTGGTGACCGGGCACAACCTCGACGACGAGGCAGCCGTGCTGTTCGGCAACACGCTGCGATGGGACATCGACTACCTGGCGCGCCAGCTCCCCGTGCTCCCGGCCGCCGAGGGTTTCCCGAAGAAGGTCAAACCGCTCGTTCGCCTCACCGAGCGGGAGACCGCGGCGTGGTGCATCGTGCGCGGCATCGACTACCTGCTCGACGAGTGCCCCATGGCCCACGGCAATCGCCACCTGGCGTACAAAGAAGCGCTCAATGCGGTCGAGGCGCGGTCTCCGGGCTCGAAGGCGGCGTTCTACCACGGCTTCATCGAGCGGATGGCGCCCCTGCTCGCCGATCGTGTGGACGCTGGCGTGGAGTTGCACCGTTGCGAATCGTGCGGCAGCCCGACCACGGGCGACGTCTGCGCCTTCTGTCGGGTGGTGGCCACCGCCTCGACCCACGATCCGGTGCCGGTCGAGGTGGTGCTGAACAAGGCCGCCCGGAAGGCCTATCTGGCCCAGATGCAGGAGATCTCATGAGTGCACCGTTCCAGTACGGCGAACGGGCGATGCTGCTCGACACGAAGAAGCGCCGCTACGTCGTCACCCTCACCGAGGGCGGGGAGTTCCACAGCCACGCCGGTTTCGTGGCCCACGACCACGTGATCGAACAGCCAGAAGGTGTGGTCGTGCGGTCGACGAAGGGTGCCGAGTACACCGTGCTTCGGCCGACGCTCGAGGACTTCGTGCTCGAGATGCCGCGCGGTGCCCAGGTGATCTACCCGAAGGATCTCGCGCCCATCTGCATGCTGGCCGACATCGGGCCCGGATCACGGGTGTTCGAGACGGGTGTGGGCTCGGGGGCGCTGTCGATGACCATGCTGCGGTGGGGCGCGAGCATCGTCGGCTACGAGCTCCGCGACGATTTCGCCAACCGGGCGCTCGCCAACGTGCGATCGTTCCTCGGCGAGTCGGTGCTGGAGCGCTACGACGTTCACGCCGCCGACAGCTACGACGGGATCGACCCGTCCCACGGTCCGTTCGACCGGGTGGTGCTCGACCTCCCCGAACCGTGGCAGGTGATCCCGCACGCCGAGCGGGTGTTGGAGCCCGGCGGGATCCTCGTGGCCTACACGCCGTCGATCACCCAGGCGGCGCAGGTGCGCGAATCGCTCCGAGGACACTGGATCGACGCCCGCACCATCGAGGTGCTGCACCGTGGTTGGCACATCGACGGTCGCGCCGTGCGCCCCGACCACCGGATGGTGGCCCACACCGCATTCCTCAGCGTGGCCCGCTATCTCGGTCCCCGAGCGACGTCGTCAGCGTCGTCAGCGTCGCCGGCCGACGACGCCGACTCGGAGGAGTCGGATCAGGGCTCGATGTAGATGCACTCGCCGGGGCACTCCTCGGCGGACTCGATGACCGCGTCGAGCTGGCCATCGGGGATCGCGGCGAGGCCGTCGGCCCCCTCGGCGTTGCCCTTGGCGGCCGCGTAGATCGTGTCGCCCTCTCGGACGTACGCGAGGCCGTCGTCGAGCAGGGTGAAGACGTCGGGCGCGATCTCCTCGCAGAGACCGTCGCCGGTGCACAGATCCTGATCGATCCAGACCTTCATGGTGTCCTCCTCGCCCATCTGCGGGCGTCGTCGTGGGTTGCTGATGAGTTTACACGGTCGAGAGCGTGGAAAACCGAATCCCACGCCGAGTCGTAGTGTCGCGCGTCATGACCTCCACTCCCGCCATCACCGTGCTCGGGGCCGCCGGCACCGTCACCGGCAGCTCCTACCTGGTCGAGAGCGCCGAGGGGGGTCGGGTCCTGGTGGACGTGGGGCTGTACCAGGGCCGCAAGGAACTCCGGCTGCGCAACTGGGCGCCGTTCGCCATCGATCCGAGCCATATCGACGCCGTGGTGCTCACCCACGCGCACGTCGACCACTCGGGTCTGCTCCCCAAGCTCGTGGTCGAGGGGTTCACCGGTGCGGTGTACGCCACGCCGGGCACGGCGGCACTCACGCGGATCGTGCTCCCCGACAGTGGGTACCTCCACGAGGAGGAGGCCGCGTTCGCGAACCGGAAGGGCTACTCGAAGCACTCGCCCGCGTTACCGCTGTACACCCGGGCGCAGGCCGAGGCATGTCTCGACCAGCTCCGCGAGGTCTCGTTCGCCCATCCGAGCACAGTGGCGCCTGGCATCGAGGTCACCTTCGGACACGCCGGTCACATCCTCGGAGCCTCGTCGCCCTCGATCCGCCTCACCGGCACCGGTCACCGGGTCGTGTTCAGCGGCGACCTCGGACGATCCGACCACCCGCTGCTGGTGACACCGGACCCGGTCGCTGCGAACGGCTCGCGCCTCGACGTGGCCGTGTGCGAGACCACCTATGGCGATCGCGAGGCGCCGGAGGCCGAGGTGGCCGACGTGCTCGAGGCGGTCGTGAGCGACACCGCCCGCCGTGGGGGAGTGGTCGTGATCCCCGCGTTCGCCGTCGACCGCACCGAGATGGTGCTCCACCACCTCGATGTGTTGGTACGGGCGGGTCGCATCCCGGCGATCCCGGTGTTCGTCGACAGTCCGATGGCGTCGGCGGCGCTCCAGGTCTACCGGCGCGCCGCCCGCTCGGGTGACCCCGAGATCCGACCGGAGCTGCACGGGACCGACCTGTTCTCCTCGCTCGACCTCACCGAGACCCGGTCGGTCGAGGAGTCCAAGGAGCTCAACACCCGGCGGGGCCCGCTGATCGTCATCTCGGCCAGCGGGATGGCCACCGGTGGTCGGGTGCTCCACCACCTCGCGAATCGAATGGGCGACAGCCGCAACACCATCGTGCTCGTCGGCTTCCAGGCGCCCGGCACCCGCGGCGATCGGTTGGCATCGGGTGAGCGCAGCATCAAGCTCCTCGGTGCCGAGCGGGACGTTGCCGCCAAGGTGGTGACGGTGCCGCTGTCCGCCCATGCCGATCGCAGTGATCTCCTGGCGTGGCTGCGAAGCGGTCCCGAGCCGCAGCGGATCGTGCTCACGCACGGCGAGGCGGAGGCGTCGGCCTCGTTCGCCGAGCACCTGGTGGACGAGGGCTTCGACGCCGAGCGCGTCATCGTTCCCGAGGTCGGCCGACGGATCGGTCTCGTGTGACGGGCGTATGACGCCTCTGTGACTCGCGCACGGTGAAGCGCATGCACCTGGCACGACGTGTAGGTTCGGCCGTGACCAGGGAGGTACGGCGTGTCCGAATCTGACGATCGCACGGTCGAGGCACTGGAAGCAGAGGTCGCGATGCTCCAACAGGAGATCGCACATCTCCGGGCCCGGCTGGTCGACGCCCCCACACGGGTCCGCGCGCTCGAAGAGCGTCTGCTCGAGACGAAGGGCCAGCTCGCCCAGGCGGTGGGCCAGAACGAGAAGTTGAGCTACACGCTGCGGGAGGCGCGCGAGCACATCTCCACGCTGCGCGACGAGGTCGACAAGCTCACCCAACCGCCATCGGCGTACGGCGTGGTGGTCGGCAAGAACGACGACGGCACCGTCGACATCCTCACCAGCGGACGCAAGATGCGCGTGGAGATCCACCCCGAGATCGAGCACGAGCTGCTGGAACGGGGCAGCGAGGTGGCCCTCAACGAGAGCTTCAACGTGATCCTGGCGCGCACCCCCGAGACGAGCGGCGAGGTCGTCACCATCAAGGACCTGATGGCCGATGGCATCCGAGTGCTCGTGGTTGGCCGGGCAGACGAAGAGCGGGTCTGTGAGCTGGCCGATTCCCTGCGCGGCACCCGCTTGCGCAACGGCGACCAGATGCGCCTCGACCCCCGTTCGAACCTGCTGCTCGAGAAGCTGCCCCGACCCGAGGTGGAAGATCTCCTGCTCGAAGAGGTGCCCGACATCTCGTACGACGACATCGGCGGGCTCGACGACCAGATCGAGCAGATCGCCGACGCCGTCGAGCTGCCGTTCCTGCACCAGGACCTCTTCGCCGAGCACCGGTTGCCGGCCCCCAAGGGGATCCTGCTCTACGGTCCTCCCGGTTGCGGCAAGACCCTGATCGCGAAAGCCGTCGCCAACAGCCTCGCCAAGAAGGTGGCCGATCGCATCGGCGAGGGCAAGGGTCGTAGCTACTTCATCAACATCAAGGGTCCCGAGCTGCTCAACAAGTACGTCGGCGAGACCGAGCGTCAGATCCGCCTCGTGTTCCAGCGGGCGCGCGAGAAGAGCGAGGAGGGGTGGCCGGTCATCGTGTTCTTCGACGAGATGGACTCGATGTTCCGCACCCGTGGCTCGGGGATCTCGTCGGACATGGAGTCGACCATCGTGCCGCAGCTGTTGGCCGAGATCGACGGCGTGGAGGGTCTGCGCAACGTGATCGTGATCGGTGCCACCAACCGCGAGGATCTCATCGACCCGGCCATCCTGCGTCCCGGTCGACTCGACGTGAAGATCAAGATCGAACGACCCGATGCCGACTCGGCCGGACGTATCTTCGCCCAGTACCTCACCGACGAGATCCCCATCAGCGCTGCCGAGTCGGTGCCCGACATGATCGCCGCCACCGTGGCCGAGATGTACCGCGACGACGACGCCAACCGTTTCCTCGAGGTCACGTACCAGAACGGTGACAAGGAGATCCTGTACTACAAGGACTTCGCGTCGGGCGCCATGATCGAGAACATCGTGCGTCGCGCCAAGAAGCTCGCCATCAAACGGGTGATCGCCGGTGGCGACAAGGGCGTGTGCACCGCCGACCTCCTGGCCTCCATCAAGCAGGAGTACAAGGAACACGAGGATCTGCCCAACACCACCAACCCCGACGACTGGGCGAAGATCTCGGGCAAGAAGGGTGAGCGGATCGTGTTCATCCGCACCCTCGTGTCGGAGACCAAGGCCGAGACGATCGAGGGCGGCCGCTCCATCGAACGGGTCCAGACCGGCCAGTACCTGTAGTCGGCACGCCCGGCAGGGACCGTCGTCGGGCTCGTTG
>REDU01000029.1 GCA_007693335.1 Ilumatobacter sp.
GAGGTGGGCCAGCTTCAGGATGTACATGAACCCGACGGTGATCGGGTTGTCGTACGGGTCACCGGTACGACCGTTGTAGAGCGTGGTCTTGCCGTTGGTGCCGACGAGACGCTGCCCGTCGGCCGCCTCCGGGTTGAGGTTCTCGAGGATCTTCTGGATGGTCGGGTGCTTGCCCGACTTCTCGGTCTCGTCCCAGTTGGCCCCGTCGAACACCGGCGTCGACACGAAGATGGCCGGGTCGGTGTTGGGGCGGGTCTTGCGCTCGGTGCCGCTCAGCGGCAGATCGCCGACACGTTCTCCCGAGACCGGATCGGTCCAGCCCCAGCGGGCGCAGTAGCCCAGGTGGGTCTCGAGCACCTGACCCACGTTCATCCGGCTCGGCACGCCGAGCGGGTTGAGCATGATGTCGACCGGGGTGCCGTCGGCCAGGAAGGGCATGTCCTCGATCGGGAGGATCTTGGAGATGACGCCCTTGTTGCCATGGCGACCGGCGAGCTTGTCGCCCACCGAGATCTTGCGCTTCTGGGCCACGTACACCCGCACGAGCTGGTTGACGCCAGGGGGCAGCTCGTCGCCGTCGTCGCGGTTGAACACCTTGACGTCGATCACCTTGCCGGTCTCGCCGTGGGGCACCTTGAGGCTGGTGTCGCGCACCTCACGAGCCTTCTCGCCGAAGATGGCGCGCAGCAGGCGCTCTTCGGGGGTGAGCTCGGTCTCGCCCTTGGGCGTGACCTTGCCGACCAGGACATCGCCCGGCCCGACCTCGGCACCGATGCGGATGATGCCGCGGTCGTCGAGGTCGGCGAGGATGTCGTCGGACAGGTTGGGGATGTCACGTGAGATCTCTTCGGGCCCGAGCTTGGTGTCGCGGGCGTCGACCTCGTGCTCGTGGATGTGGATCGACGTGAGCACGTCGTCCTTCACGAGCCGCTCGGACAAGATGATGGCGTCTTCGAAGTTGTAGCCCTCCCAGGCCATGAACGCGACGAGGAGGTTCTTGCCGAGTGCGAGCTCACCGTGGTCGGTGGACGGGCCGTCGGCCAGCACCGTGCCGGCCTGCACCTTCTGGCCCTCGATCACGCGGGGACGGTGGTTGATGCACGAGTCCTGGTTCGATCGACGGAACTTCGACAGTCGGTAGGTCTTCTTGCCGGCGGTCGCGTACTGCACGGTGATGGAATCGCCGCTGACCTCGAGCACCTCGCCGTCGTCGATGGCCTCGATGAGGTCGGCGGCGTCGCGGGCGGCGCGGTCTTCCACACCGGTTCCGATGTACGGCGCCTCGGCGCGGATCAGGGGTACGGCCTGACGCTGCATGTTGGCGCCCATGAGCGCGCGGTTCGCGTCGTCGTGCTCGAGGAACGGGATGAGCGCCGTGGCGATCGACACGATCTGCTTGGGCGACACATCGAGGAAGTCGACCTCGGTGGGCGGCACGTAGCCGATGTCGGTGGTGGCACCGAAGAAGCTCTCGGCCTCGAGCATGTTGCGGAGGTCGTCGAGGCTGGCGGCCTGGGGTGAGCGGCGCACGAGCACGCGCTCGCCGGTGAGGGCACCCTGTTCGTCGATGGGCGTGTTGGCCTGGGCGACGACGTAGTTCTCCTCTTCGTCGGCGGCCATGTAGACGATCTCGCCGGTGACCTTGCCGTTCTCGACCCGCCGGTACGGGCTCTCGATGAACCCGAACTCGTTGACCCGGGCGAACGTGGACAACCCGCCGATGAGGCCGATGTTGGGACCCTCGGGCGTCTCGATCGGGCACATGCGGCCGTAGTGGCTGAAGTGCACGTCGCGGACCTCGAAGCCGGCGCGCTCACGTGACAGACCACCCGGCCCGAGCGCCGAGAGGCGACGGCGGTGGGTGAGGCCCGACAGCGGGTTCACCTGGTCCATGAACTGGCTCAGCTGGGACGTGCCGAAGAACTCCTTGATGGCGGCCACGACCGGGCGGATGTTGATGAGCGTCTGGGGCGTGATGGCTTCGACGTCCTGGGTGGTCATGCGCTCACGCACGACGCGCTCCATGCGCGACAGGCCGATGCGGACCTGGTTCTGGATCAGCTCGCCCACCGACCGGATGCGGCGGTTGGCGAAGTGGTCCTGATCGTCGAGGCGGTAGCCGGGCTCCTGCTTGACGAGGTGGAGCATGTAGGTGATCGAGGCCAGCACCTCGCACCGGCTGAGGACGTGCTGGTCCTCGTCGGGGAGATCGAGCAGATCGCCCGACAGGCCGAACAGCTCACCGAGACGCTCGAGCTCGCTGCCCAACTTGCGGTTGAGCTTGTAGCGGCCGACGCGGCTGAGGTCGTAGCGGCGGTTCTCGAAGAACGCGTTGCGGAAGTAGGCGCGGGCCGACTCGACCGTGGGCGGCTCGCCGGGGCGGGCGCGCTTGTAGATCTCGACGAGGGCCTCGTCCTGGGTGGGGGCGACGTCGCGCTCTTTGTCCCACTGACCCTCGAGGAAGTCGAAGTGGGCCACGAAACGGTCGAGGAAACCCGGGGCGTTCTCCTCGTCGTAGCCGAGGGCGCGCAGCAGGGTGAAGATGCCCATGCGGCGCTTGCGGGCCACGCGGGTGCCGGCGGTGACGTCCTTGCCGGGGCGGTGCTCGACGTCGAACTCCATCCATTCACCCCGGTACGGGTGGATGGTGCCCTTGACGAGCTGATGCTTGGTGAGGTTACGGAGGCGGTAGCGCTCACCGGGTTCGAAGATGACACCCGGGCTGCGCACGAGCTGTGACACCACGACGCGCTCGGTGCCGTTGACGATGAAGGTGCCCTTCTCGGTCATCACGGGGAAGTCACCCATGAAGACCGTCTGCTCCTTGATCTCACCGGTGTTGCGGTTCATGAACCGGGCGCGCACGAACACGGGCGCGCTGTAGGTCATGTCCTTCTCCTTGCACTCCTCCACCGAGAACTTCGGGGGTGGACGCAGGTCTTCGTCGTGCGGGTCGAACTCGAGTTCGAGCTGCAGCGCCTCGGAGAAGTCCTTGATCGGGCTGATGTCGCGGAACGTGTTCGCGAGACCCTCCTCGAGGAACCATTCGAAGCTCGATCGCTGGACCGAGATCAGGTCCGGGAGTTCGAGCGGTTCGTCCAGGTTCGCGAACGAGTAACGCTCACGGGATGTGGAGCGAGTGGCCACGGATCACCTCTGCTTCGAGAAGGGCACGGTCGGAGTCGGCGGGACGCGCCAGATCACACCCCAGGAACCTGGGAAGGTGAAGATGGGAGGACAGGCGACGCACGGCAACGGACGATCCTAGCCGTCGGCGCGGCCAACATCAACCGGGCATCAGCGGACCTTCGAGAGTCCGGCCGACACCCGAGGCGTCGTTCAGTTGCGCACAACGTAAGGAATCCGCCCCGATCTGTCAAGGATCCTGGCCGGGGTGAGCCGCCGTCAGCACTCGGCGATCGCCGGAACGAGCGGAAAACGACGAAGGCCCCCGGGCTCGAGCCGGGGGCCTTCTCGCGTGCTGCCGGATGTCAGCAGCTCAGATGGTGGTCGGTGGTCACTTGACCTCGACCGACGCGCCAGCGTCCTCGAGCTTGGTCTTGGCGGCCTCGGCGGCATCCTTGGTGGCCTTCTCGAGGACGGGCTTGGGGGCGCCGTCCACGAGGTCCTTGGCCTCCTTGAGGCCCAGGCTGGTGAGCTCGCGCACCGCCTTGATGACCTGGATCTTCTGGGCGCCGGCACCGGTGAGGATGACGTCGAACTCGTCCTTCTCCTCCTCGGCCTCGGCAGCGCCGCCGGCGGCTGCGCCACCGGCCGCGGCCACGGCCACGGGGGCCGCTGCGGTCACGCCGAAGCGCTCTTCGAAGGCATCGAGCAGCTCTTTGAGCTCGATCACCGTGAGGTTGCTGATGGCGTCGAGGATTTCTTCCTTGGTCGACATGTCGGGTCTCCTTGTTCTCACCCGGGTTCTGCCCGGGAGTTCAGTTCTGGATGGATTCGTTCGTGTGCGGGATCGCCGGAGCGATCTCAGGCGGCGTCGGACTGCTGATCGATCAGCGCCGACAGCCCGTAGGCGAAGTTGCGCGGGAGCGCCTGGAGCAGACCGGCGGTCTTGACCAGCGGCGCCTGGAGTCCGCCCGCCAGCTTGGCGAGGAGTTCGTCGCGCGACGGCAGATCGGCCAGGGCCTTGATGTCGTCGGCCGACAGCACGGACTCGCCGAGCACGCCGCCCTTCAGGACCAGCAACGGGTTCGACTTCGCGGCATCACGCAGGGCCTTGGCCGCGGCAGCGATGTCGCCCTGCACGAACGTCAACGAGGTCGGGCCGACGAGCAGGTCGTCGAGACCCTCGATGCCGACCTCGCGGACGGCGAGCTTGGCCAAGGTGTTCTTGTAGACCTTGTGCTCGGCGTCGTTGGGGCGCAACGCGGCGCGGAGATCGGCCATCTGGCCGACGCTCATGCCGCGGTACTCGGTCACGAACACCGCGTTCGAGTCCTTCAACTTGGCCGTGATCTGTTCGACCACGGCCACCTTGTCGGACCTCGGCTCGGTGCGGGTGTGGGTGGATGCGTCACTCATGTTCGGTGCACACCTCCTTTCGCTTCGACTCGGGTGCTCGCACTGTTCGACAGTGGCGACCACCTCGAGGAGCGGGTCCGGCATCGGCACGGGGCCGGTGTCGGGCTTCTCGGAGCGTGCACCTCGGCTGGCGAGAGGATCTCATTCTCCTCCGGGTGGAGGACCAGCGGTCTTCGGCGAGCAATCTCGGTATGTGGATCTTGCGGGTCGGACGCTATCGGCGCGTCCGCCCGACCGCACTCAGATCGTGGCGATCAGACCGTGACGATCAGACCGTGACGATCAGACCGTGACGATCAGACCGTGTCGGGCTTGAGGCGGCCGGTGTCGACGTGGACACCGGGACCCATGGTGGACGACACGGTGATCTTGCGGAGGTAGCGGCCCTTCGACGAGGCCGGCTTGGCCCGCTGGAGTTCGTCGATCACGGCCCGGAAGTTGGCCTCGAGGGCGGCATCGTCGAAGCTGACCTTGCCGAGCTGCACGTGCACGTTGCCGTAGCGATCGGTGCGGTACTCGACCTTGCCGCCCTTGAACTCGCCCACCGCACGGCCGACGTCGGTGGTCACGGTGCCGGTCTTGGGGTTGGGCATCAGACCACGCGGACCGAGCACCCGACCGAGACGACCCACGAGGGGCATCATGTCGGGCGTGGCGATGGCCAGGTCGAAGTCGAACTTGCCGGCCTCGACCTCGGCGGCGAGGTCGTCGGCGCCGACCACGTCGGCACCGGCCTCACGCGCTTCGTCGGCGGCGGCACCGGTCGCGAACACGGCCACGCGGACGTCCTTGCCCGTCCCCGACGGCAGGGCGACGGTGCCGCGCACCATCTGATCGGCCTTGCGGGGATCGACGCCGAGGCGCAGGGCGATCTCGACCGTCTCGTCGAACTTCGCCGAGGCCATCGACTTCACCAGACCGAGGGCCTCGGTGGGTGCGTAGAACTGGTCTCGATCGAACTTCTTGGTGGCATCGGCGTACTTCTTGCCGGACATGATGGTCTCCCTCGGGGTGGTGGGCCCGCCGGGCGAGGTCGTCCCGGTCGTGGCGTGTTCGGAACCGGGTTCGGACGAACCCGGGGTGTTCGATGTGACGCGCCGGTCAGACGACCTTGATGCCCATCGAGCGGGCGGTACCGCGGACCTGGAGCTTGGCGGCGTCGAGGTCGTAGGCGTTCAGGTCGGGGAGCTTGATCTTGGCGATCTCCTCCACATCGGCCTCGGTGACCGTGGCGGCCACCTCCTTGCCGGGAGCCGACGCCGCTTTGTCGATGCCGGCCTTCTGACGCAACAGCACCGGGGTGGGCGGCGTCTTGAGCACGAAGTCGAACGAGCGGTCTTCGTAGATGGTGATGTCGACGGGCACGATGGTGCCGGCCTGGGACTCGGTGGCGGCGTTGTACGCCTTCACGAAGTCCATGATCGCGACGCCGTGCGGGCCGAGCGCGGTGCCCACGGGCGGGGCCGGGCTGGCCTTACCGGCCGGGATCTGGATCTTGACGATCGCAGCGACTTTCTTCTTTGCCATGACAGTTCTACTTCCGTGTGTGATCGAGGGGAGGGAGTCAGCAGATGGAGGAGGGCTCGGTGATCAGAGCTTGGCGACCTGGCTGAAGTCCATCTCCACGAGGGTCTCGCGACCGAAGATGTTGACGAGGACCTTGAGCTTGAGGTGATCGGCGTTGATCTCGGCGATCTCACCGGAGAAGTCGGCGAACGGCCCCTCTTTGACGCGCACGCTCTCGCCCACGTCGTAATCGAGCTTGGGCTTGGGCTTGGCAGCCGCCTCGACGCCGTCGGTCTTGGCGGCCAGGAACTTCTGGACCTCCCGACGGCTGAGCGGGGTGGGCTTCTGGCCGTGACGGGCCTGACCGACGAAGCCGGTCACGCCGGGCGTGTTGCGCACGCAGTACCACGACTCGTCGGACATCTCGCAGCGCACCAGCAGATAGCCGGGGAACACCTTGCGCTGCACGTTCTGGCGGCGGCCGTTCTTGAACTCGACCACCTCTTCCATGGGGATGACGACCTCGTAGATCTGGTCCTCCATGTTCATGCTCTGGATACGAGCGTGGAGGTTGGCCGTGACCTTCTTCTCGTACCCCGACTGGGTGTGCACCACGTACCAGGCGCCCGGACGGGTCCAGGGGTCGTCCTCGGGCTCGGCCGGCGTCTCGGCAACGGCCTCGTCGGCCGGTGCCTCGTCGGTCGGTGCCTCGTCGGCCGGCGTCTCGGCAACGGCCTCGTCGGTCGGTGCCTCGTCGGCAACGGCCTCGGTGGCGGTGTCGACGGTCTGGTCGGTCTCGGTCATGTCGGTGGTCTCCTGATCGCTCATGCGTAGAACCACCGGAAAACGCTGCTGAAGATGTAGTCGAGCCCGCCCACGTAGGCGGTGTAGACGATCACCGTGGCGGTGACGATGATCGAGTAGCGCACGACCTCGGGCTTGCGGGGCCACGCCACCTTGCGCATCTCGTCGCGGACCTCGCGGAGGTACTGCGCCGGGCCCACCCGCTCGCGGTGCGTGGCCGTGCGCTGGGCGCGGGTGGGCGCGCCCTGCTCGTTCAGGGCACCCTGACGCCGCATCTGGCGCTTCTGTTCACGATTGAGATCGTCTAGTGACATGGGTGTTGTGACATTGGGTTGTGGGGCCGTTTCGGTTCGGCAGACGTTGATGTCGAGAGTGTCGGAGCAGGGCAGGAGGGACTCGAACCCCCGACCGTCGGTTTTGGAGACCGATGCTCTACCAGCTGAGCTACTGCCCTCGGGAGGGAGGTGCCAGCGTACCAGCACCTCCCTGTGAGACGTCCGCAGTCAGACCGTGCGTGTCAGCGGGTCTCCTTGTGGACCGTGTGACGGCGCTCGTGGCTGCAGTACTTGTTCATCTCGAGGCGCTCACGGTCGTTGATCTTCGACTTCATCGTGATGTAGTTGCGCCGCTTGCACTCGGTGCACTCCAGGGTGATCTTCACCCGTTTGTCGCTCTTGGCCATGGTCAGCTCCTCACTTCAGGATCTTGGTGACACGGCCAGCACCCACGGTGCGGCCACCTTCACGG
>REDU01000069.1 GCA_007693335.1 Ilumatobacter sp.
CCCGATTCGGACAGACAGGTCGGGGGTGGGGTGTGGCACGATGGACGGCCGTGAACCGAACCTCAGCTCGTCTCGCCTCGATCGCCCCCTCCGCCACCCTCGCCGTCGACGCCAAGGCCAAGGCCCTGCAGGCCGCCGGCGAGAACGTGATCGGTTTCGGGGCCGGTGAACCCGACTTCCCCACACCCGCCCACATCGTCGAGGCCGCCGTCGAGGCGTGTCGGGATCCGAAGAACCACCGGTACTCGCCGGCGGGCGGTCTCGCCGAGCTGAAGGCCGCGATCGCCGTCAAGACGAAGCGTGACAGCGGGTACGAGATCGAGCCGGCCCAGGTGCTCGTCACCAACGGCGGCAAGCACGCCGTGTACACCGCGTTCGCCGCGCTCTGTGATCCGGGCGACGAGGTCATCTGCCCGGCGCCGTACTGGACCACGTATCCCGAGGCCATCACGCTGGCCGGTGGCGTGCCCGTGGTGGTCGAGACCGACGACGAGACGAACTTCAAGGTGACCGTCGAGCAGCTCGATGCGGCGTGCACCGACCGTACGAAGGTGCTGTTGTTCGTGAGCCCCGACAACCCGTCGGGTTCGGTGTACACGCCCGACGAAGTGGCCGCCATCGGTCGCTGGGCCGTCGAACGGAACGTGTGGGTCATCACCGACGAGATCTACGAGCACCTGACGTACGGTCCGCACGAGTTCTCGTCGATGCCGACCCTCGTGCCCGACGTCGCGGAGCAGTGCATCGTGGTGAACGGTGTCGCCAAGACCTACGCGATGACCGGGTGGCGGGTCGGCTGGATGATCGGCCCTGCCGATGTGATCAAGGCGTCCACGAACTTCCAGAGCCACGCCACCTCCAACGTGGCGAACGTGTCGCAGCGGGCCGCGTTGGCGGCGGTGTCGGGCCCGCTCGACGACGTCGTGATGATGCGCGAGGCCTTCACGCGCCGCGGCGCCGACATGCACCGGATGCTGAACGCGATCGACGGTGTCACCTGCATCGAGCCCCAGGGCGCCTTCTACTGCTTCCCCAACGTGAGCGGTCTCTTGAACCGGCCCATCGGTGGCCAGGTCGCCACCACCACGTTGGAGCTGGCCGATCTCGTGCTCGAGCAGGCGAAGGTGGCGTTCGTGCCGGGTGAGGCGTTCGGCGCGCCGGGTTACGCCCGGTTCTCGTTCGCACTCGGCGACGCCGACCTGGCCGAGGGCATCTCGCGGTTGTCCGACCTGGTGAGTCGCTGACCGGCGAGTTCCACACCCAGCACCACCACGAAGCCGGCGAGGATCAACAGCACCGGCGCGACGATGTCACCGGACGGCCACGACATCTCGGTGGTGGCGGTGCCGCCGGGCCATGGCCACAGCACCCGCATGGAGCCGATCATGAGACCGATCATGGCGGCGATCACCAGGTTGTGGTGATGCTCGAGCAGCCAGTTGAGCAACGTGGAGAAGAGTGCGAGACCCACGATGCAGCCGAGTGCCGTGGCCGCCAACGCGGCGAGATCGCGTTCGGTGACGGCGCCCAGCACCTCGCTGTACATGCCCAGCATCACCAGGATCAGCGAGCCCGAGATACCGGGGAGGATCATGGCGCAGATCGCGATCGACCCGGCGAGGAAGAAGATCCACAGCGGCTGGGTGACGATCTTGTCGGCGTCTGACTCGGTGGCCGAGCGCAGGCCGAGCACGAAGAAGAGCACGACGGCGCTCGCGATCATCAATGAGATCGCCGCCACGTCGACGCTCGACAGCAGCCGCCACGCGACCACGACGGCACCCGTCACGAGACCCAGGAACAGCGCCGAGGTGCGGACGGGCTGCTCCTCGAGCAGTCGCGTCAGCAGTGACGAGAGCACGGCCACGGCCATCAGGATCCCGACGAGCAGCGAGATCAGCCAGATCCACTCGACCACTCTCAACCGGGCACCGATCTCGCCGAACCGGCCCTGGAGCGTGACCTTGAGCACCTGTGCGCCGGCGTGCACGTTGCGGATGAGCCGGTCGTAGATGCCGACCACCAGTGCGACCGTTCCGCCGGAGACACCGGGCACGATGTCGGCGGTGCCCATGGCGAAGCCGCGCACGACCTGGGGCACGATCTGGCGGAGCGGGGAGGCGGTGGGCACGACCGGCGAGGCTAGCCACCCGGGCCGCGCCGGCGCCGTCGTTGCTCCCCGTCCTGGTCAGAGAATCGACCGCACGTCCGGTCGATTCTCTGACCAAGACGGGATGGCGGGGTGGGTCAGCGCCACCAGAGTTGGTGGCGTGCTGCGAGGGCGGTCACCACCACCAGCACGAGGCACTCGGCCACCTGCTCGACCGCGCCCAGCACGTCGCCGGTGATGCCACCCAGCTTGCGGACCGCCAGCCACCCGACCACCACGGCCGCTGCGGCCGCGGCGAGCGCCAGCGGACCGACCCACCACCCCGTGGCGAGCGCGGCGGCAGCGAGGCCGGCGAGCACACCGATCAGCGCCGGGCCGCGCCGCAGAGTGCGCGTGTAGTCGGCGCCGAGGCCCTCGGGCTTGGCAGTGGGCGCCACCGTCATGGTGCCGACCGCTGCGGCACGCCCCAGCGAATGTGCGGCCAGCAGACCGGCGGCGGCCACCGGCGGGGTGAGTACGGCGAGGCACGCGATGCGCACCAGCATGGATCCCGACAGCGCCGCCACCCCGTAGCTGCCGTGCAGCGGATCGGCGAGGATACGGAACCGCTGCTCACGGTCCCACCCGCCGGCGAAGGCGTCGGCCACATCCGCCAGGCCGTCCTCGTGGAATGCCCCCGTCAACAGCACGCCGAGGACCACGGTCACGGCGGCGGCCACCGGCATGGGGACGACCTCGCCGAGCCCGAGGATCACGAGGCCGAGCGCCGTGCCGACGAGGGCGCCGACCACGGGGAACCACGGCACCGATCGGGTGAGGCTCGGCGCGGAAGCGGTGCGGACCGGGACCCGGGTGAGGAACTGCAGCGCGCCGAGGAATCCCTGCACAGCGGCTACTGGCCGAACCACTCGGCGAACGTGGGGACGTCGGTGATGCCGGCACATGCCATCGCGACCAGTGGCACCGCCGCCATGGCTCCGCTCCCCTCGCCGAGCCGCATGTCGAGGTCGAGCAGCGGTCGCTTGCCGAGTCGCTCGAGCAGCTTGCGGTGGCCCGGTTCGGCCGAGCAGTGCCCGACGGCGCAGTGGTCGAGCGCTGCCGGGTTCACGAACGACAGCGGCATGACCGACGAGGTCACGACGTAGCCGTCGAGCAGCACGGGGATCGACCGCAGGCGGGCGGCCACGGTGGCGGCGGCGATGGCCACGAGCTCGGCCCCGCCCACCTCGCGGAGCACCTCGAGTGGATCGGTCACGCCGGCGATCCGACGCACCGCCTCCTGGACGGCGGCGCGCTTGCGGGCCAGCCCGTCGTCGTCGATGCCGGTTCCGCGGCCGACCCAGGCCGCTGTCTCGCCGCCTGCCAGTGCGGCCGCGACCGCGGCCGATGGCGTGGTGTTGCCGATACCCATCTCGCCGAGGACGAGCAGATCGGTGTCGAGCGCGTCCACGGCGCGGACGGCCTCGGCGACCACCTCGTCGAACCGTTCAGGGCTCAGCGCCGGCTCGTAGCGGATGTCGCCGGTGGGCCGACCCACACCGACGTCGATGGCGTCCACCTCCGCACCAGCCAGGCGCGCGAACGCGGTGATGGTGGAGCGCCCCTGCCGGTACGCCGCCAGCATCGCCTCGGTGATCCCGGTGGGGTAGGCGCTCACCTTGGTGGCCGCCGCGATGCCGTGGTCGGCGGCGAAGATCAACCCGACCGGGCGCTCGATGCGCGGGGTGGCCGAGTGCTGCCAGCCGGCGATCCACTCGGCGATCTCGTCGAGCCAGCGGAGCGCGCCACTGGGGCGCAGGATGTCGGCGGCGCGAGCGTGCACCGCGGCGGCGGAGACGTCGTCGCGTCGGGGGAGGCGACCGAGGGCCTCGTTCATCCAACCGGGAACGGGTCCGGTCGTACCAGCGATGTCCGGTCCGGTCACAGCAGGCTCACCGGGTCGTGCAGTGGGAGCGCCCGGCCGGCCACGAGGAACAGGGAACGGTCGGCAGCCGCCACCCAGATCTGGTTCACCCGACCCAGCAGGTCGCGGTACCGCCGACCCTCGTCGGTGGTGGGGTGCACGCCCAGCCCGACCTCGTTCGAGATCACGAACGTGGTGGCCGTGCGCTCGGCTGCAGTTCGGGCCGCCGCAGCGGCCAGATCGGTCACCTCGTCGTCGCGGTCGCCGCGCCACATCAGGTTGCTCACCCAGAGCGTGAGGCAGTCGACCACGGTGAACGCGTGTCCGCAGCGTTCCAGCGCCCCCACCAGGTCGAGCGGCTCCTCGACGGTGGCCCAGGTGGCGGGTCGCTCGGCCTGATGCGCGGCGATGCGCGACTCGAGGTCGTGGTCGCCGGCGATCCGTGGGCTGGTGGCCACGAACGTGATGGCCTCGCCGGTGCGCCGCTCGTGATCGATGGCACGTTCGAGTGCGAAGGTGCTCTTGCCGCTGCGCGCACCGCCGAGGCAGAGCACGAGCATCAGTAGTCGATGCCGCGCTTGGCGCGGATGCCCTGTCGGTATGCGTGCTTGACCTCGCGCATCTCGGTGACGGTGTCGGCCAGGTCGATGAGCGCCTGCGGGGCATCGCGTCCGGTGATCACCACGTTCACGTGTTCGGGTCGATCACGGATGGCCGCCACGACGAGCTCGGTGTCGAGCCAGCCCCAGGTGCACAGGTAGGTGAGTTCGTCGAGCACCACGAGACGGTGTTCACCCGCTGCGATCAACGACGCGGCGCGTTCCCAGCCCTCGGCGGCGTGGGCCTTGTCGTTGGTGAGATCGTCGGAGTCCCAGGTGAAGCCGTCGCCGAACGCGTACCAGTCGACGCCGAGCTGACGTCCGATCTTCTCCTCACCCACCTTCCAGTCGCCGCTCTTGACGAACTGCACGACCGCCACGTGCCAGTCGACGGCCAGCGCCCGGATCATCACGCCGAACGCCGACGAGCTCTTGCCCTTGCCGTCGCCGGTGTTGAGCACGACGAGCGATGGCGCCGAGCGCAGACCGTCGGGTCGGGGATCGTCGGTCGGTGCGTCGGCCGGTGCGGCCGCTGTCACGTCGGTCGAGGGGAGGGGATCGTGTGAATCGCTCATGGGTTTTCGGAGCATAGGCATCCTGCGGTGTATGGTCACCTCCAGTCGTAGGAACCAGCGAAGTCCGGTGAGATCCCGGCACTGTCCCGCAACGGTGGTCCTGTCCGACGGTCGATCCCGGCCGGCGAGACGGGCGAGTCCGGTCGCCTGGCCCTGCGAGCGATAACCAGACCCTCGAGGCAAGGGCGGTGCGCAGTCCGGGTCTCCCGGCCGCAAACCCATCTTGTCCTCCTCATTCGTGGAGGAAAGATCCATGCGTTTCACCAGGTTCGTCGGCGTGCTCGCCGGCGTGAGTCTCCTGATCGCGAGCTGCGGCAGCGACGACGACTCGACCACCACCACCGTTCCCATCGTGGACGATGCCGAGACCGCCCCCGACGACGAGGCCGTACCGGCTGACGATGGTGCGGCCGACGATGCCGGTGGTGCGGTCGGCGACGATGTCGACTCCGGCGACGATGTCGACTCCGGAGACGGTGCCGTCCCCACCCGCATCATCTCGCTCTCGCCCACCCACACCGAGATGCTGTTCGCCATCGGCGCCGGCGACCAGGTGGTGGCCGTGGACGACTTCTCGAACTACCCGGCCGAGGCCGCCGAGAAGATGACCGATCTGTCGGGCTTCGCCCCCAACGTCGAGGCGATCGCCTCGTTCGAACCCGACCTGGTGGTGACCGACGGGACCAACCCTGATCTGCTCGACCAGCTCGACTCGCTGGGCATCGCCCGCTGGGAGGGCCCCGCAGCGGTCACGTTCGACGACGTGTACGCCCAGATCGAGGAGCTCGGCGCCGCCACCGGGAACACCGACGGCGCCGCCGAGGTGGTGTCCTCGATGCGGGCCGAGATCGACGAGATCACGGCCGGGCTCCCCGAGCTCGACGGCCCGCTGACCTACTACCACGAGCTCGACAACACGTACTTCTCGATCACGTCCGACACGTTCATCGGGTACGTGTACTCCCAGTTCGGTCTGCGCAGCATCGCCGACCTGGCCGAGGGCAGCGGTGGCCCGTACCCGCAACTCAACGCCGAGTTCATCCTCTCCGAAGACCCCGATCTCATCTACCTGGCGTGCACCACCTACTGCGGTGAGACCGCGGCGAGCCTGGCGGGACGTGATGGTTGGGATCAGCTGTCAGCGGTGCAGAACGGCCTCGTGATCGAGCTCGACGACGACACCTCGTCACGTTGGGGTCCGCGCATCGTCGACTTCTACCGCCAGGTGGCCGACGGCATCTCGGCGATCGCCGACCTCGACGAAGCGGCCTGAGTCGAGTACCCGGACCGACCGTGACCGTCACGAACCAGTACGCCGAGACGTTGCTGCCCGGCCGGGCGCGCGCGGTGCGCTGGCCGGCATCTGCGTGGCTGCCCGCCGCATTGGTGCTCGTGATGGTCGCGGTCGTGCTCGGGGCCATGATCGGCCCGGCGGGACCCACCTGGTGGCGGGTGCCGCTGGCGATGGCCGACCGACTCCCGCTCGTCTCGGTGGACAGCGGCGTGACCGACGCCGAGTGGAACATCATCTGGCAGATCCGGATGCCACGGGTGCTGCTGGCCGGCATCGTCGGATCGATGCTCTCGATCGCCGGGGCGAGCTATCAGGGCGTGTTCCGCAACCCGCTGGTCGACCCGTACCTGCTCGGGGCGGCGGCCGGTGCCGGTCTCGGTGCCACCATCGTGTTCACCGTGGCCCGCTCGGCCACCGCCGACTGGCCCGTCGACCCGGCGCCCACGGTGGCGTTCGCGGCAGCCCTGATGACCGTGTCGGTCACCTACGTGGTCGGCGCCGCGTTCGGCGGGGTGAAGTCGGGGGTGACGTTGGTGCTGGCCGGCGTGGCCGTCACCTCGCTCGTGACCGCCATCCAGACCTTCCTGCTGCAGCGCAACTCCGAGGTGATCCGCGAGGTGTACTCGTGGATCCTCGGCCGGCTGTCGACGGCCACATGGGGTGACGTGCGGGTGGTCCTGCCCTACGTGGTCGCGAGCTCGGCGGTGTTGCTGATGCACCGCCGTCATCTCGACCTGTTGCGAGTGGGCGACGACGAAGCCACCACGCTGGGCGCGCCGGTGGCCCGCGTCCGCCTCGTGGTCGTGATCGCGGCCACGCTCGGTACCGCGGCGGTGGTGTCGGTGAGTGGACTGATCGGCTTCGTCGGCATCGTGGTGCCGCATCTGGTGCGCCTCATCGCCGGAACCAGCTATCGGCGGCTGCTCCCGCTCTCGATGGCGTTCGGCGCCGCGTTCCTGATCCTCGCCGACATTCCCGGCCGGGTGCTCACGAACCCGGCCGAGACGCCGATCGGTGTGGTCACCGCGTTCCTCGGCGCCCCGTTCTTCATCGTGCTGCTGCGGACCCGGGCGGTGCCGCGATGAGCTCGATCGACGTGCGTGGTCTCAGCGTGCGGTACGGGCGCACCGAGGTGCTGCACGGCTTCACCGACTCGCTGCGTTCGGGGGAGTGGCTCGGCCTGATCGGGCCGAACGGTGCCGGGAAGTCGTCGTTGCTCCGAGCGATCGTCGGCATCGTGCCGAGCGCCGGCGAGATCGATGTGGACGGGTCACCGCTGGCACTGCGCTCGCGGTCGCGACGGGCGGCCCTGGTCGCGTACGTGCCCCAGGAGCCGCTGCTGCCAGACGACATGACCGGTGCCGAGTACGTGATGCTCGGACGGTCGCCCTACGTGAGCTACTTCGGCTCGGAGAGCCGGCACGACCGGGCGATGGTGGCCGACGTGCTGGAGCGTCTCGAGCTGGTCGGCTTCGCCGACCGCCGTCTCGGCACGCTGAGCGGGGGTGAGCGCCAACGCCTCGTGATCGCCCGGGCGCTCGCCACCGAGGCACCGATCCTGCTGCTGGACGAGCCCACCAGCGCCCTCGACATCGGCCATCAGCAGCAGGCACTCGAGCTGGTGGCCCGACTGCGGCACGACCACGGGCTCACCGTGATCTCGGCGATGCACGACCTCACGCTGGCCGGGTTGTACAGCGACCGGCTCGCGTTGCTCCACGAGGGGTCGGTCGTGGCGAGTGGCCCGGCGGCGGAGGTGCTGCAGGCCGACACGTTGGCCGAGTTCTACGGGGTGCGGGTGTCGGTGCACCACGAGCCCGACGGCACCGTGGTGGTGATCCCACGACGGGAACACCTCGCCGACGACCACTGAGCGGATGCCGGTGTGGATCCACGCTCACATCGTCAGCCAGTCCGGCTCGACACCCAGTCGCTGATCAGATCGGTCACGTGATCACGGCCGCCGGTCTCGAAGTAGTGCTCACCCGGTACGAACTCGAGCGCCCGGTCGGTCGACCCCAGCGCCTTGTGGATCGCCCGGGCGTCGCTCGGGAACACACCGCGGTCGGCCGACGACTGCACCACGAGCGCCGGGACCTCGATGCGCCCGAGGTGCGGCGCCCCACGGCAGTCCGACTCGCGCAGACTCCACATCGACAGCCACGACCGCAGGGTGTTGGTGCGACCGATGCCGAGCACCCCGGCATTGGCCCGGGCCGGATCGCCGGCGTAACAACCGGGCTCCCGATCGGAGGGGTCGAGGGTGAGGTCGACGAAACGAGGGTCGGCCCACACCCCGTGCAGGAGGAACAACCGGTCGCGCGCACCGTCAGCCGCGGCGAGCCGATCGAGCTCGGCGATCGCCCAGTCGGTGATGCGCTCGTTGCGTGCCACCTGTGCGGCGCGGTAGTGCGCCACGAACTCCGGCTCGAACGGCGGACCGTGTCGCCGATCGAACAGGTCGAGGTCGGAGTCGCGGACGAACGGCTCGTCCTCGTCGACGATCGCAGCATCCATCCACGACGTCAGGACCTCGGGTCGGCCCGGGTGGGCGTTGAGCGAGACGTACAGGTCGGCGGCGGGGAGGTCGAACACCGCATCGGCCAGCTCGGTGCCGCGGGCGGGCCGGATGTCGGGCGCTGTCGCCTGTGACTGGTACGCGGCCATGAGCGATCCGCCGCCCGAATTGCCGAGGATCACCACGGTCTCCACACCGGCGTTCTCGCGCAGCCATCTCACGCCCACGCCGATGTCGATCACGGCGTGCTCGAGCAGGAAGTAGGCCTCGTTGCCGCGGTAGCGGGTGTTCCAGCCGAGGAAGCCGAAGCCGTGCTCGGCCAGCAGCGGGGCGAGGTAGTGCTCGGAGAAGTCGACGTTGTAGTGCGTGGCGATGAACGCGGTGGTGGGCGTTCGTCCGGCCGGCCGGTGGTAGATCCCCTGGCACGGGTTGGGTCCGTGGCCGGCAGCGCCCGCCGTGGGCGACACCGACGACACCCACTCCCGCTCGATCGCCGTCGCCGTCATGCCCGTGCCCGTCCCGCCGTGCTGCCCGTGCCCGTGCCCGTCCCCGTCATGCGGAGAGTCTCGCCGAGGTCAGACGCTCGGTGGGAACCAGTGGTCGCCGTCGGCCAGGATGCGCTCGGCTTCCGCCGGCCCCCACGACCCGCGGAAGTAGGGGTGGACCGGGCCGGGGGCGTCGAGCACCGGTTGCACCACCCGCCAGGTGTGTTCGACCACGTCCTGGCGGGCGAAGCGTCGGGGCGAGCCGGCGATGGCGTCGGCCAGCAACCGTTCGTAGGCCCCCTGGCGTTCGCCGAGCGCGGTCTCGAAGTCGACCGACACCCCGATCTGCTGGCTCTCGAGACTCGGACCGGGGGTCTTCGCCTGGAGCGCGAACGTGACGCCGTCGCGCGAGCCGAGACGGAAGCGCACGAGGTTGCGATCGGGCGGCGGGCCGTCGGCATCGTCGAACAGCAGCCGTGGCGGTGACTGGAACTCGACCACGGCCTCGATCGCTCCGACCTCGAGCCCCTTGCCGACGCGCACGTACCACGGCACCCCGGCCCAACGCCACGAGTCGATCTCGAGACGGGCGGCCATGAACGTCTCGGTGTCGGATCCGTGGGCCACCCCCGGTTCGTCGCGGTACCCGACGTACTGACCGCGCACCACCTGGGTCGGATCGATCGGCACCATCGCCGCGCACACCTTCGCCTGTTCGTCGTGCAGATACTGCGCCGACGCGCCCACGGGCGGCTCCATCGCGAGCAGCGACACCACCTGGAGCAGGTGGTTCTGGAGCACGTCGCGCAGCGCCCCCACCTCGTCGTAGAACGAACCGCGTCCCTCCACCCCGATCGTCTCCGACATCGTCACCTGCACGCTGCGCACGTACCGCCGGTTCCAGATCGGCTCGAGCAGGGTGTTCGAGAAACGGAACACCAGCAGGGCCTCGACGCTCTCCTTGCCGAGGTAGTGGTCGATGCGGAAGATCCGCTCCTCGGGGAAGACCTCGTGCAGCGTGGCGTTGAGCTCGACCGCGGTCGCGAGATCGCGGCCGAACGGCTTCTCGACCACGATGCGGCCGCGCTCGTTGAGCCCGACCGATGCGAGCGAGCTGGCCACCTCGGGGAACATGTCGGGCGGGATCGCCATGTAGAACACGGCGTTGCTCGAGCCGTGCTGGTCGAGGGCGTCGCGGATGGCCTCCCAGGTCGAGCGCTCGGAGTAGTCGCCGCCCACCATCTGCATGCGGTCCATCACGCGTTCGACCGTGGCGGCATCGGCGTCGGGCTCGGCGGCCGCGATCGCGGCTCGGACGTGCTGACAGAACCGCTCTTCGTCCCATGTACCGCGGGCCACGCCGATCACCGGCAGGTCGAGGCGACCGTGCCGCTCCATCGCGTAGAGCGCCGGGAACAGTTTGCGCTTCGCCAGGTCACCCGTGGTCCCGAAGAGGACGAGCGCGTCCGCCGGTGGCTGGTCGACCGGTGAGAGGTTCACGACCTGGGCCCGCCGGCGTCATCGCGCTCGGTCCCGCTGGCCGGTGTCGGCGGTTCGAGGTGACCGCCGAAGCCGGCACGCATCGCCGACAGCAGCTTGTCGGCCACATCGGAACGCCCGCGCGAGCTGAAACGTTGGTAGAGCGCGGCCGACAGCACCGGCACGGGCACGCCCTGGTCGATGGCCGCCCGGATCGTCCAGCGACCCTCGCCCGAGTCGCCCACCGTGCCGCCGTAGGCGTCGAGGTCGGGGTCGGCCAACAGCACCTGGGCCGTCAGGTCGAGCAACCAACTGCTGACCACGCTGCCGCGTCGCCACACCTCGCAGAGGGCGGCCAGGTCGAAGTCGTAGTGGTAGTACCGCGGTTCGGCCAGTACCGCGGTCTCGGGATCGGAATCACTGGCATGCACGCCGATGTCGGCCTTGGCCAGCACGTTCAGGCCCTCGGCCATCGCCGCCATCATCCCGTACTCGATGCCGTTGTGGACCATCTTCGCGAAGTGCCCGGCGCCCGACGGGCCGCAGTGGAGCCAACCACGTTCGACGCTCCCGGGCTCGCCGGTGCGCCCGGGGGTGCGCTCGACGTCGCCGAGCCCGGGTGCGAGCGAGTCGAACACCGGTGCGGTGCCGGCGCTGGCATCGGCATCGCCGCCCACCATGAGGCAGTAGCCCCGTTCGAAGCCGTGCACGCCGCCGCTCGTGCCCACGTCGAGGAGGTGGACGCCGTGCCGGTCGAAGAGCTCGATGGCCCGATCGAGCGAGTCGCGGTACGACGAGTTGCCACCGTCGATCACGACATCGCCGGCGGCGAGCAGCGGCGCCAACGCATCGAGCGTGGAGCCCACGTGCGCCGCGGGCACCATCACCCACACGTGACGCGCCGCCTCGAGCCCCTCGACCAGCTCGTCGAGGCTGCGGGCGCCGCGGGCGCCGATCTCCTCCATCTCGGCGATGGCGGCCTCGTCGAGGTCGTACACCACGCACTCGTGACCGTCGGCCAGCAGCCGTCGGACCATGTTGGCCCCCATCCGACCGAGCCCGATCATCCCGAGTTGCATGGCGTCAGCCTGCCACGGCGCGAGTACGTTTCGCCCCGTGGCGGACCCTCGGGAGCTCGACCGTGACGTGGCCGGTGCGGCGGCCGCCCATCAGCGACTGCTGGCCGATCTCGACGCCTGGGTGGAGTCGGGTGACGCCGATCCCGCGTCGTCGTCGTCGCTGCCCGGCTGGAGCATCGGTCACGTGTTGTCGCACCTCGCCCGGAACGCCGTCAGCCACGAACGGATGCTCGACGGACTCGAGCAGTACGACGGTGGTGCGGAGGGGCGCTCGGCCGAGATCGAGGCGGGGGCTGATCGGCCGGCCGCTGCGCTGGTGCTCGACGTCCGGCGAACGATCTGGTCGCTCGAGTCGCGGTGGGCGGCTCACACCGACTGGGACGTCACGGTCGATCGTCTCGCCGGGTCGTGCCCGGCCCACGACCTGCCGTTCCGGCGCTGGCGCGAGACCGCCGTCCACCATGTCGATCTCGGGATCGGCTACACGTTCGCCGACCTCCCGTCCGACTACGTCCGTCTCGAGCTCCGACGCCTCGAGATGCTCTGGATGGCCCGTCGGCCGATGGGTCTCACCACGCTCCCCGAGGCCGCGCTCCACCGGCCGCCCCACGAGCGCCTCGCCTGGCTCCTCGGCCGCAGCGCCATCGACGGCCTCCCCCCGGCGGGCATCTTCTGACCAGCCCTCGACCTGTCCGCGGGTTCCGGGGGCTTCCGCCGGTTCGGCGCGGACAGTTCGTGGGTTAGCGTCGCGGTCGATGACGTTGAGCCCGAAGCGCACCGATCCGTCCACCATCCGCACCGATGATCCCATCGAGCTCTCGACCCGGATCGTCGACGGCGGGAGTGCCGACGAACCCACGAACCGGACGTCGAACGAGTTGACCGAGATCGACGACCACCTCTCGATCGTCGAGTCGTTCTCCCACATCTACACGTTCCGCACCGACGATGGGCTCGTCTGCTTCGACGCCAGCAGTTCGATGACCGGGACGCGAGCGTTCGCCGCCGTCCGCACGTGGGACACCCGACGCGTGAGCGATCTCGTCTACACCCACGGACACGTCGACCACGTTGGTGGCAGCGGCGCGGTGGCGGCCGACGCCGACGAACGTGGGTACCGGCGTCCCGAGGTGATCGGCCACGACGCCGTGGTCGACCGGTTCCACCGGTACCGCGACACCGACGGCTACAACTCGACGATCAACCTCCGCCAGTTCGGCGGCGTGTCGAAGCGTTCGGGGCTGGCGCTCAACGACCGCGACCGACCGTTCCTCCCGGCCGACACGCTCTGGCCCACCCGCACCTACTCCGATCTCGCCACCGTCTCGGTGGGCGGCACCGACTTCCACCTCCACCACGGACGCGGCGAGACCGACGATCACACCTGGGCGTGGATCCCGGCGTACCGGGCGCTGGCGGTGGGTGACTTCGTGACCTGGGTGTTCCCGAACGCAGGGAATCCGCAGAAGGTCCAGCGCTATCCGCTCGAGTGGGCGCGGGCGCTGCGGGAGATGCAGGCGTACGACGCCGAGCTACTGCTCCCGGCCCACGGGCTCCCGGTGCGGGGTGCCGATCGGATCCGGACGGTGCTGGGCGACCTCGCGTCGGTGCTGGAAGGACTGGTGGCCGACACGTTGGAGCGGATGAACACCGGACAGACACTGGATGAGATCGTCCAGGAGGTGACCGTGCCCGCCGAGATGCTCGAGCGGCCGTGGCTCCGACCGGTGTACGACGAGCCCGAGTTCGTCGTCCGCAACATCTGGCGTCTCTACGGCGGTTGGTGGGGGCAGGACCCCGCCGAGTTGAAGCCGGCACCGCGAGCGGCGTTGGCCACCGAACTGGCCGGTCTCGTCGGCGGCGTCGAGCCACTCGTTCGCCGGGCGACGGAGCTGGCCGACACCGGCGAGTTCCGGCTCGCCTGCCACCTCATCGAGCTGGCCGTCGGTGCCGAGCCCGACCATCGTGAGGCCCACGCCGTCCGCGCCGACATCTACCAGCGCCGCCGTGACACCGAGCTGTCGCTGATGTCGAAGGGCGTGTTCGCCGCCGCCGCCCGCGACTCCCGCGACGTCCTCGACCCCTGATCCCGAACTGTCCGCGGGGATCGGGTGGATCTGCCGGCCCGCCACAGACAGTTCGGCTGGGGTGGGGCGAACTGTCCGCGGGGATCGGGTGGATCCGCCGGCCCGCCACGGACAGTTCAACCGGTCGGGCGGGCGAGGGCGGATTCGCCGCTGGCCGCGCTGAGCATCTCGAGGTAGGTGTCGAGGTCGGCGTCGGCGTCGACCACGGCGCGGAGCCGGGCCCGGACCCGGTGACGGGCGGTGTCGTCGTCGCCCGCAGCCTCCAACTCGTCGAGCAGTCCGTCGAGCTCGCGCCACGTGGTGGTCGGCACCCCGGCGAGACCGAGGCGCGCCCTGAGCGTGGCGTCGTGGAGCGGCAACGCGAGCACGGTCGCGACGAAGTCGACGGCGAGGTGGGCGTCGAGACCGGTGTCGGGTACGGCAGCCGGTCGGGTGGCGCCGATGGCGCTCGTGAGTGCTCGCGTGGTCAGGGTGCTGATCCGACCGGCCAGCGGAGCTCCCGGCGCGTACCACGACACCATCGATCCGAGCAGGGTCATGATCGACGTGGCCTGCGAACGGGCGACGCCGTGGCGGAACGCGTGCAGCTGATCCTGACGGTCCACGGCGTGGTCGACCAGTGCGATCATCCGGCTCACGTCGGCCAGCGCGGCGGCGAGCTGGGCGCGGGCGTCACCGACGGTGAGGTGTGGGCGCTGGTCGATCGCCGAGGTGGCCAGCCGGATCTGGTCGGCGCGGAACGCCCCCACCACGACGCCGAGTGCGAGCTGTGCCGATCGGTCGTCCACCACCTGGCCGACGAAACGGGCGAGCTCGTCGTAGGTCCCGATGTGGATCACCTGGGTGGACGGGCCGTCGGACGCCGGAACGACCACGTCGACCGGTAGGCGGACGTCGAGCTTGGGTGCGATCAACGGCGCGAAGGTGCCCCATGCGAGGGCCACGCCGCGCCGGGTGCCGAGGTTGAGCTCGGCATCGGCCGAGACGGCCACGAAGTCGCCCAGCACCTCGGCCGCGTCGCCGAGCAACTCCGGATCGACGGCGGGGCCCGACAGTGCTGCGGCCACTGCTGCCTCGACGGCGCCATGGTCGACGTGATCGGCGGTCGCGAGGGCCGTCGCGATCGCCGGATCGGACAGCAGCTGCAGCGCGAGCATCGGCGACCCGCCGAGTGCGTGCAGCAACTCGTCGAGATCGCGGTGCCGGTCGACCACACGTGGTCGATCCGCCCACTCGCCCGTGCCGGTGCTGTACCCGACCAACCTCGCGGTGATCGTCACGAGCGTGACGTGGTCGAAGGCATCGGGCGACGAGGCCACCAGCGCGGCCAGGTGCGTCGACGAGGTCGACCGCTCGACCAGGACGTCCCGCGCCTCCGGGTGGGACGCGGCCAGCCGGCCGAACACGGTGGCCAGGTCGGACCCGAGCCGCTCGAACGAGTGGCCCGACGGGCCCGTGTCGCCGTACAGGTCGAGGTCGGTGATCTGGCCGGCGGCGTCGAGCACGTGCACCAGCCGATCCACCCCGGTCGGTCCGAGCCGGTCCCACCAGAGGTCGGCGAGCTCGCCGTCGGCTCGCACACCGTCGAGGCGGGCTGACATCTCGCCGAGGATCCGATCGAGGTACGCCCAGGTGGGGAGGAGTGAGCCACCCCCGGCAGCGGACCGTCGGAACCGCTCGGCGATGTGGTCGAGGCGGTCGACGAGTTGCCCGTCGGACAGTTCGTCGAGTCCCGTGCTCCCGATCCACCGGGAGAACGCACCGAACTGGTCGACCAGGCGGGTGATCACACACGGGTGCCCGGTCGCGTCGGGACCGCCCGACACGTCGACGGCTCGCCGCCAGGCGACCATCGCCGTGCTGCCGTGGATCGAGTTCACCAGGGGCAGCCACGAGTCCTCGAGGTTCTGGCACATCAGCCGGACCACCCGGATCGCCTCACCGGCGAGCGGATCGTCACACCGGATGTCGCGCAGCGCTGCGATGGCGTCGATGGACCGGCTCCGCAGCGCGATGATGCGCGCCGGGTCGTAGCCGTAGCCGGTGCCGGCACCGATGCCGTGGTCGGTGCCGTCGAGCGGCCCGCTCATGACACGCCGCCGAGCGCGGCTCGTTCCAGTTCGATCTCCGCAGCGCGACGCTCGAGGCGGTGGGCGTCCCAGCGGAGCTCCTCCGCCGCACGGTGCACCTGGGCCTGGTTGGTGCTCAGGATCCACCGGCACAGGTCGGCCCGCGGGGTGCGCCAGGTGTCGGACCCGGCGTGGGCGTCGAGCGCCATGGCAGGTGTCGACTCGATGGTGGTCGCCAGCGTGCGCAGGGTGCGGGCACGGCGGCGAAGGTGGTCGGGATCGTGTGTGGACATGGGTTCCTCCTCGATCGACGTGTCGACACGCGACCGGTCGGAGGGGAAACGGGGCGCGGGCGTCAGAGGTGACGGATCACGTCGTGGTGGTCGAGGCCGGTCGAGGGGTCGGTGTAGCCGTGCCCGAACGTCTCGAAGCCCTGGGCCAGGTAGAAATCGAGTGCGGTGTCGCGGGCACGCGCCCAGACCATGTCAGCGCCACCGGCGCGCGCCCGGTCGAGGCCGGCCTCGAGCAGGCGCCTGCCGAGACCGGTGCCACGAACCGCGGGATCGGTCGCCATGCCTCGGAGCTGTACCCCGGCGAGGTGGGGGTGGTCGGGATGTCGCCGGACGATCCACGTGGAGATCGCGACGAGATCGTCACCTCGTCTGACACCCAGATGGACCGTGTCGGGGCGATCATCCTCGTCGAAGCGGACCGCTGTGGTCAGGGTGCCCGTCCGCAGCACCGAACGTCGGAGCTCGTGGGTCTCGACCGCCTCGAGCGTGACCACGACGGCCGGCGGCCGGTCGCCCGGGAGCTGGTGAGCGGCGCCCACGGCCGTGATCACCCCGCCCGGTGGAGCGCCACGGTGGCGCCGTCGGTGGCCGCCGATCGATACATCGCATCGACCACCCGGTGCGCCTCGACGGCCACGGCCACGTCGGGCCGTGCGGGCGTGCCGGTCATGACCGACCGCACGAAGTCGGCATCGGGGTTGGCCGTCATGACCTCGCCCTCGAGGATCGCAGCTGCCTCCAGCTCGAGTCCCTCGCCCTCGAGGACGGTGGTGCTGCCGTCGGTGTCGGTCCACGTGACCGGCCCGGTCCAGTCGTGGCCGTCGACCACCACGTGACGGTGCCGGCACAGGACCTCGACGCGTCGCAGGCTCGGCCGGGCCAGGTTGTCGTGCCACACGCTCGTGAGCGAGCCCAGGGCGCCGGTGTCGAAGCGGATGGTGGCCGACACGACGTCCTCGATGCCGTCATGACCGTGCACGTTGCGCTGGTGGGCGTTCACCGATGTGATGTCGCCCACGACCATCCGGAGCAGATCGACGTCGTGGATCGAGTGCTCGAGCAGCGTGCCAGCACCCGCACGGTGCCGGTCGGCGCGCCACGTCGAGGCGTACATGCCCTGGGTGGGGATGTACTGGTCGTCGCGGAACACGACCGCCATGACCTCGCCGGCAGCGGCGTCGCGTACCAACTCCCGGGCGACCAGGAACGCCGGGCTCCGTCGCAAGACCAGGCCGACCTGGTGGACGATGCCGGCGCCCACGACCATGTCGAGCACCGACTCGGCCGCGGCGAGGTCGACACCGAGCGGCTTCTCACAGAACACGTGGACACCGCGATCGGCGGCCGCTGCCACGAGACGCGGGTGCTCGCTGGTCCACGAACAGACGTAGACGGCATCGCTCCCGTCGAGCACCTCGTCCTCCGACCCGGCAACCGTGGAGCCCGACGCCGCCGCGAAGCGCTCGGCGCGGTCGCGGACGGGGTCGTACACGGCGCCGCGAACGAGGTCGAGACCGCTGCGGTGGAGCAGCTTGGAGTGGAACGTGGCGTTCAGACCGGCGCCGAGGAAGCCGATCCGGGGTCGCTCGATCCTGACAGGGCTCACGGTCGGCGACGCTACCGGTCCACGGCCGGCAGCTCGATCACGCGATCGGCAACCGAGTCGGCCTCGGCCCGATCGTGGGTGACCCACACCGCGGTGGTGCCGGTGGAGCGGAGGATTCCAGCGACCTCCCGGGCGAGACGATCGTGGAGGTCACGGTCGAGTCCTGTGAGGGGCTCGTCCAGGAGCAGCACGGCGGGTCGGGGCGCGAGCGCCCGGGCCAGAGCGACACGCTTCGCCTCGCCGCCCGACAGGTCGGTCACCCGGCGTCCACCGAAACCGGCCAGTCCCACCAGCTCCAACAACTCGTCCACCCGACCCCGCCGCTCGTCGCCCGGCACCCCGGCCATCTCGAGACCGAACCCCACGTTGCCGGCCACGTCCCGATGCGGGAAGAGCTGTTCGTCCTGGAACACGAGGCCCACATCGCGACGGTGCGTCGGAACGGCGGTCACATCACGACCGCTGATCCGCACCGTTCCGTGGTCGGGCGACTCGAGTCCGGCCACGATGCGCAGCAGCGTGCTCTTGCCGCTGCCCGACGGTCCGAGCAGCGCGACCACCTCGCCGTCGCCCACGGTGGCCGAGATGTGGTCGAGCACCGTGATGCCATCGAACGACATCGTGACGTCAACGATCTCGAGCACGATCCCTACGATCCGTGCGATCCCCGGCCCCAGCCCCCGGTCCGAACGTGGGCGTGTCGCCGGATCGCCCTGCGAGTTCCACCGCGAGCACGGCCACGATCGTGGCCGCGGCCAGGATGGACGCGAGTGCAAAGCCCTGCGCCTGCAGCAGCGTGCCGGTCCGTCCCAGCAGTCGCTCGATCGCGATCGGCATCGTCTCGGCGCCGCTGCGGCTCAGGAAGCTCGTGGCGCCGAACTCGCCGAGCGAGATGGCCGTGGCGAGGCCCGCTGCCACCGTGAGGGGCCGCCACAGGTTCGGCAGCACCACCGCCCGCCACGCACGGGTCGGTGCGGCACCCAGCGTGGCCGCCGCCTCGAGGAGGCGCGGTTCCACGCTGCGGAGCACGGTGAGGGTGGTGCGGACCACGAACGGCACCGCCACGAGCGCGTGCCCCACCGGCACCAGCCACCACGAAGCCCGCCAGTCGAACGGGGCGGTGTCGAAGGTGATCAACATCCCGAACCCGATCGTGACCGCCGAGGTGCCGATCGGCAACATCACGCCGGCGTCGAGCAGTCTGCCGGTGCGGCCGGTTGCGGCGATCGCCAGCGCCGCCAGCGCGCCGATCACCACGGCGAACAGCGTGGCCCACGCGGCCGTCTGCAACGAGCGCACGAGGGCGTCGAGGGGATCGACACCGAGGCGGATGCCGGGGCGGACCTCGGCACGTCCGAGGTTGCGCCACGCGGCCGAGGAGAAGCCGTCGGAACCGCGGAACGACCGCATGACCAGGGCGCCGAGGGGCAACATCACCACGGCGGCGGTCGCCAGCGCGGTCGTGCCGACCAGCACACGCTGACGGGTCGTGCGGGGTCGGGCACGAGCGGCCACGGGACGGATCGCCAGCGCTCGACCGTGACGGCGCTGGCTGGTGGTGGCCCACCCGAGCACCGCCGCGAGGACGACGAGCTGCAGCACCGTCAACACGGCGGCGTCGCCGATGTCGCCGAGCTGGGTGGCGCGTCTCCAGATCTCGACCTCGATGGTGGCCGTGCCGGCGGTGCCGAGGATGCGGATCACGCCGAAGGAGGTGAACGTGAAGAGGAACACGATGGAGCCGGCCGCAGTGAGTGCCGGTCGGAGCAGGGGCAACGTGATGGTCCGGACGACCTGCCACGGGCTGGCACCGAGGGTGGCCGCCGCGGCCTCGAGGTCGGTCGGCAGGTGCTCCCAGGTGACCCCCACGACGCGCACGACCACTGCGAGGTTGAAGATCACGTGCGCAGCGAGGATCGCCCACACCCCGCGCTCGAGCGACTCGGGCAGCACGGCGAGCAACGCTGCACCGACCACCACCGTCGGCAGGACGAACACCGAGGTGAGCAGTCCGACCAGGAGCCGGCGGCCGGCGAACCGGTACCGGGCGATCACGTAGGCGGGGAGGAACCCCACCAGCAACGTGAGGGCGGTGCTGGCCGTTGCCTGCCACAGCGTGAACCACGCGACCGACCAGGTCCGGCGACGGCTCAGCGTGGTCGTGATCGCATCGGTGCTGATCGCCCGTTCGAGCAGCGTGGCGAACGGCCACGCGTAGAACACGAGCAGGAACACGACCGGCACCGCGGCAAGTGCGAGCAACACCCGCCGCGGCAGTGTCAGCCCAGGACGATGTCGGTCCACTCGTCGATCCAGGCCGAGCGGTGCTCCTCGATGCGTCCGGGCTCGACGGTGAGCGGATCGTCGGGCACCAGCGCGTGCTCGACGAACTCGGCGGGCAGGTCGACATCGGCGTTGGCCGGGTACACGAACACGTTGAGTGGGAGTTCGGCCTGGAAGCGTTCGGAGACGAGGAAGTCGACCAGGGCGCGGGCAGCCTCGGGCTCACCGGTGCCGCGTAGCACGCCGGCGAACTCGACCTGACGGAAGCAGGTCGCCTCGATCACGCCGGTGGGCGCGTCGTCGCGGGGCGGATCGGCGAAGATCACCTCGGCCGGTGGGCTCGAGCCGTAGCTCACCACCAGCGGCTTCGGCCCCCCGCCGGCCCAGGTGAAGCGCTCGTAGTAGGCCTCCGACCAGCCCTCGACCACCTCGACGCCGTTGGCCCGAAGCGCGCTCCAGTAGTCGGCCCACCCGTCGTCGCCGTAGGTCGCGATCGTGGCCAGCAGGAAGGCCAGCCCGGGTGATGAGGTGGCCGGGTTCTGCACCACCAGCAGATCGGCGTAGTCGTCGCCCAGGAGATCGTCGAACGTGGTGGGCGGCGCGAGATCGCGCTCGTCGAACCAGGCGATGTCGTAGTTGATGCAGACATCGCCGAAGTCGACCGGTGTGGCCTCGTGGTCCGGCACGAGGTCGGTCAGCTCGCTCGGGATGGCGGCCGCCGCCGGGCTGTCGTACGGCTCGAACACGTCGGCGGCGAGGGCACGCGACAAGAACGTGTTGTCGATGCCCCACATCACGTCCCCCTCGGGGTTGCCGCTGGTCAGGACCGCCTTCGACACCATCGCCCCGGTGTCGCCGCCCGACAGCAGTTCGATCGTGATGCCCGTCTCGGCGGTGAACGCGTCGAGGGCCTCGTTCATCGACGTGTCGATCACGGGGAACGAGTCGTAGGTGAGCAACGTGACCGTACGACCGGCCAGGTCGACGGTGTCGCCATCGCTGATCGTGTCGTCGCTGATCGTGTCGTCGCTGATCGTGTCGTCGTCGGCCGTGTCGTCGTCACCTCCGCAGGCGGCGAGCACCATCGCAGCGGCCGCCAGCGCGGCGATCGTTCGGCGCATGCGCGTCGGGATGCGGGTCCTGGTGGGGATGGGGATGTGGGTGGTCATGGCGTGGTCTCCTCGTCGGGGTCGTCCAGGGGGTGATCGGCGTCGGGCTCGAAGAACACCGTGAGCACGCCGAGGGAGACACGGACGGAGACGGGGGAGGTCTCGACCACGTTGCTCATGCCGCGGCCGACAGCGGGTGCGAGGTCGAACTGTTCGAGCTCCCAACGGGTGCCCGACATGGCCACGCCGCTGCACGGCCCGTGGAGGGCGAGGATCGACAGCGTGCTGTCGACCCGTGCGTGCAGCGTGGCTCGCCCCGGTCCGTGCAGCACACGGACGTGCTGATCGCCCCACCAGCACTCGATGAGTGGGATGCTCGTGAGTTCGGGGGCGCCGAGGGCGCCGAGCGCCGCGATCGTGTGATCGAGGCGGTCGCCGCCGCCGGCCAGCAGCACCAGGCGCTCGGGTGTCATCGAGTTGGCGAATGCGATCGCCAGTTCGGTGTCGGTCTGGTCCTTGCCCTCGGGGTGTCGCTGGATGGTGGCGTGCTCGGTGGCCCAGGCCAGCCCGTCGGGGCTGATCGAGTCGAGATCACCGATGAGCCCGGCCGGTGTGAGGCCGGCTGCCAGCGCGTGGTCGAGTCCGCCATCGGCGGCGATCACGATCGCGTTCGCTGGGAGGAGGTGGACGGAGCGGCGATCGAGTGGCTCCGCTCCGGTGACGATGACGACCGTGTCGTTCATGGACTTCCTCCGCCGGCATTACCCGGATCAGGTTCTCGGGTCGGTGGTCGCAGCCACCCTCTCAGCCCGCCGATCGTGCGAGCTCCCCGTCTGGTTCGTGTCGGACCCCACCCTACCGGCGGCGCGACCATGACCTCACTCCGACCGCAGCACTCCGACCGCAGCACTCCGACCGCAGCACTCCGACCGCAGCGCACACACGTCGGCGCGCTCCGGTCAGAGTTCTCGCCCCGGATCGCGATTCGAGCGGGACCGGTGTGGATCCCGTCAGCGGCCGAACAGGGCCTCGAGCGCGTCGTCGGTGGCGCCGAGGTCGTTGCGGGGTTCGGGGAGGATGCGGCTGAGATAGGTGATCGACACCTCGTCGCGTTCGATCGTGCCGCCGTCGGTGCCCTCGGGGAGGCGGACCTCATCGCCCCACGACATCTTCACCTGGTACGCACGCTCGTGGCCGGCGATGGGTTCGAGGTCGGCCGTGGCCATCGCTCGCGGTGGGAGTGTGCCGATCTCGGTGTGGCGCCATCCCTTCATCTCGTCGATCGACAGGTTCGGCACGTTGACGTTCACGATCACCGGACTGGCCGGGAGGTCGGCCACGAGTGAGGCCACGATCACGTCGGCCACCTCGGCGGCGGCCTCCCAGTGCTGGTCGTCGAGCATCTCGTCCCATCCCTGGCCCTCGATGCCGAACCCGGTCACGGCCTGGCTGACGGCCACACCGCTGAGGCCGCCGTTGCGCCCGGTGAGGCATGCGCCGACGGTGCCCGAGTGATAGATCGAGCGACCGACGTTGGCGCCGGGGTTGATACCCGACACCACCAGATCGAACGGTGGCCCGAACGCGCCGAGGCGCGAGAACATCACGCACAGCCCCGGCGGACCGGTGACGGCCCACACCTCGGGCACGCCGTCCACCTGCACCTCGCGAACCTCCGGATGGATGAGGTGCAGCGCCCCGAGCGCCGCGCCGGCGCCGGAGTACTCGCGGTCGGGTGCGGCCACCACCACGTCGCCGTGGGCGCACATGTGCCGGGCGAGCACGTGCAGGCCGATCGAGTCGATGCCGTCGTCGTTCGTCACGAGAATACGCACCCCCCTTGCCTACCACCTCCGGGTGAACCCCCGATGAATCGTCCGCGCCGATCCGATGGATCCGCCCGATCCTCACGGACGGTTCGGGGAATGGCGTCAGGGTTCGGCGGGGGTGACGGCGATGGGGGGTGGGACGGGGCGCCGCTGGCTGGTGATGGTGAACAGGGCGAGCCCGATGATCACCAGCACCATGCCCGGCACCTGGGTGGCGGCGATCTGCTCGCCGAGGATCACCCACGCCCAGAACACGGCGAGGGCGGGTTGACCCACCTGCATGACACCGATGGCGGCCACGGGCACGTGGTTCTGGGCGAACACGATCAGTCCGTGGGCGGCGATGCCGGTCAACATCGTCAGCAGCCCGACCACGAGCCAGGCGCGCCCGCTGAGCGGCCAGAGCGCGTCGCGCGCCAGCACGAACGCGATCGGCCCGGCCGACAGCAGCCCGATCGGGATGGCGCACGCCATGAACGTGACCGTGTCGATCCGTGACCGGCGGGCCCACTTGGTCGACAGCAGGTAGCCGACCCACAGCGAGAGCACGATCAGCATGAGCAGGTCGCCCTCGAGGGTGGCCGCTCCCTGGTCGCCGCCGGCGAAGAGCACGATCGCGATGCCGACGATCGAGACCACGCCCCAGCGCATGGCGCGCCAGTTCGGCCGTTCGTGGAAGAGCAGCGCCCCGGCGGGCACGAGGAGCAGCGGCGACATCGACCCGATGAACTCGGCGTGGGCGATGCTCGTGCGGTTGATGACGGTGAAGAAGACGGCGATGTTGGCGCCGAAGCAGAGGCCCGCAGGGGCGACACGTCGCCACGTGGCCGCCGTGGGCCACGGGGCGTCGTTCCGGCGATGGTGCACCGAGAGCACGATCCACCACACGGCGATCGCGCAGAGCATCCGCCAGAACGCGATCGCGGCGCCGGGCGTCTCGGCCCACTTCACGAGCGGCGAGCTGATCGAGAAGCACAGGACCGCGACGATCACCGCGGCCAAGCCGAGGAGCCGGCCCGGTGGGCGGCTCACGTGGTGACCGTTGCGCCGCGCGGAGCCCCGTGGGGTGCTCCGGATGCGTGCGGAGGGGCGGCCACCGGGCAAGGTTGACACATGACTGCTCTGGACGGACGTGTCGCACTGGTGACCGGTGGAGGACGTGGGATCGGCCGAGCGATCTCCGAGCGTCTCGCCGCTGCGGGGGCCACGGTGGCGGTGAACTATCGACGCGATCGTGAGGCTGCCGACGAGACCGTGGCCGCGATCGCGGCCGCTGGTGGGTCGGCCGCGGCGTACCAGGCGTCGATCGACGACGCCGAGGCCGACGCCGCGATGGTCGAGGCGGTGGTGAACGACCACGGGTACGTCGACCTGCTCGTGCTCAACGCCGGGATCGCATCGCGCGGTCGATCGGTGGTCGACACCGATCCGGCCGAGATGGAGCGGGTGGTCGCCACCCACGCGTTCGGTGCGCACCATCTGTCGCGACTGGTGCTGCCCTCGATGCGCACCCGGCCGCGCGGCGACATCGTGATGATCTCGTCGGTGGCCACCAACTCGATGTCGGCCAACGGCGCGCCGTACAACATGGGCAAGGCGGCGCTCGAGGCCTTGGCGTTCACGCTCGCCAAGGAAGAACGTCAGCACGGCGTCCACGTGAACGTCGTGGCCCCTGGGCTCGTCGAGACCGACATGGGTGTCCGCCTCGCCCGTGCGATCACCGGGAACCGCGAGATGGACGACCTCCGTGCACTCGACGCCGGGTCTCCGTTCGGCCGGGTGTGTCAGCCCGACGACGTGTCGGGGGTGGTGCTGTTCCTGTGTTCGGACGACGCCGGCTACCTCACCGGTCAGCGCATCGAGGTGGACGGCGGCGGCTCAGCCGGCTGATCCGCGTCATCTGCGAACACCGTGTCGATCCGGGCCGGTCAGGTGGTGAGGCGGGACCATCGGGCGGCCACGTCGACGTCGCCCACGACGTCGATCGCCTCGTCGAGCACGTCGGTGCGACCCCACAGCAGGAGCAGGAGCGACTCGGCGGGACCCCGCACCGCAGCCGCCCCCTTGGCGTGCTCGCGACGCATCGACAGCTGACCGTCCTCGGTCCACAGCAGCCACTCGCCGGGAACGTCGGTGCAGTGCACGTGGAGGCTCTCGGTGGGCAGCACGACCGACCCACGACCGGCGTTGCGCGGCACGATCACCTCGAACAGTTCGTCGATCCCGTCACTCGCGAGCTCGGGCGGCAGGGGAGTGGTGTCGCCCACGGCCGCCTCGACGTCCCACCGGTGCACCATGGTCTCGTGGGCCTGGCGCCGCGGCCAGAACGCCGTCACCTGCGGTGTGCCGAACGGGTTCCACGCCGGAGCGTCGTCGGCCAGCGGACCGAGCGTGTCGGCCAGGGTCTCGGCACCCTCGACCAGCCAGGTGCCGAGGTCGGGTCCGTCGGAGTCGTCGGGTCCGTCGGCGTCGCGACGGGACTCGTCGCGACCGGCGGGCGGACGCTCACCGTGGAGCACGGCGTACGTGGCCCAGCGGTGCACCCCACCGAGGTGACCGACCAGATCGCCCACGGTCCAGCCGGGACACGCCTCGACCGCTGCGTCGACGGGTCCGACGGTCAGCACCTCGGCGATGCGGCTCGCGTCGGCGCGCATCTGCGCCAGGTACTCGATGCTCGTGGGACGACCCGGGGCGTTCATGAGGGCCGACGGTAGCCTCGGAACTCATGAGCCCGCTCGACGCCAGCACGAGTGCGTCCGGCACCGCCGACGCCGACACCGCCTCCACCAGCGCCCCCATCGTCGAGATCACCGACGCTGCACTCGCCCAGCTGCTCGAGCTGCGCGACGAGGAGCCCGACGCCGACAAGCTCGGTCTCCGTCTCGCCATCGCGTCGGGATCCGGCGAGGAGTTCCGCTACGACCTGAGTTTCGACGAGTACCTCTCGGCCGGTCACTCCGACGAGGTCCGCACCCACGGCGATCTGAAGGTGATCATCCCGGGCCCCGACGTCGATCTGATGCAGGGCGCCACGCTCGACCTCACCGAGTCGCAGGGCCTCGTGATCCGCAACCCGAACCGGCCGGCGGCGCCGTCGGTCGAGGGTCTCGTCAACGACGATCCGCTGTCGGCCGAGATCGAGGCGATGGTCGCCACCGAGGTGAACCCCGCACTGGCCGCCCACGGCGGCTTCGTGACCTACGTGGGTCACGACGGTGAGGGCACGGCATTCCTCACGATGGGTGGCGGATGCCACGGCTGCTCGATGAGCAAGATGACGATGCTCGACGGTGTGCAGACGATGCTGGCCGACGCCATCGACGGCGTCGAGCGGGTGAAGGACCTCACCGACCACTCGACCGGCGAGAACCCCTTCTACAGCTGACCCCCCACCGAACTGTCCGCGGCGATCGCTCACATCCGGCCGATCCGGGCAGACAGTTGGGGAACGCGTACGCTCGCCTGCATGACGGCGAGCATGACGGGGATCGTGGGATACGGGGCGTACCTGCCGTACTGGCGGCTCGACCGCGCCGCGATCGGTGCCGCGCTCGGGGCCGGCGGCGCGAAGGGGTTCCGCAGCGTCGCGAGCTTCGACGAGGACACCACGTCGATGGCGGTCGAGGCGTCGCGCCGGGCGATCACCGCCGCCGGTGAGGGATACACGCCGTACGCCGTCTGGTTCTCCACCACGGTGCCCGCCTACCTCGACAAGACCAACGCCACGGCGATCCACGCCGCGCTGGGGCTGCCCAGTTCGGCGGGCGCCTACGACGCCATCGGCGGCCTGCGGTCGGGTCTCGGTGCGATGAAGGTGGCCGGGACCTCGACGATGCTCGGCGTGGTCAGCGATGTCCGCACCGGCCTGCCCGGCGGTGCCGACGAAGCGGCCGGTGGCGACGCCTCCGTCGCGATGTGTTTCGGGAAGTCGAGCGGCGACGGCCACGAGCCGATCGCCGTCGAGATCGGCGGCGCGGCGGCGGTGGCCGAGTTCACCGACCGTTGGCGCACGCCCGGCGAGTCGACGTCGAGGCAGTGGGAGGAACGCTTCGGCGAGCAGGCGTACCTGCCACTGGCCGAGGAGGCCGTGGCGGCGGCGTTGAAGGGTGCCGATCTCGAACCGTCGGATCTCGACCATGTGATCGTGACCGGCCTCCATGCCCGGGCCGTGCGCTCGGCGCCGCGAGCCTGCGGACTCGATCCGAGCACCGTGGTGGACGATCTCACCGCCGAGATCGGGAACACCGGTGCTGCCCACTGGGCGCTCGTGTTGGCCGATGTGCTCGACCGCGCCGGCCCCGATCAGACCATCGCCGTCGTGGTGCTGGCCGACGGGGTGGACGTGAGGCTGTGGCGCACCACTGGGGCGATCACCTCGTATCGCGACCGCCACGCCGTGCCGACCGTGCGCGAGCAGATCGACGCCACCCGCACCGATCTCGACTACGCCCGGTTCCTCACCTGGCGCGGGTTCCTCCACCGCGAGCCACCCCGCCGACCGGAGCCCGATCGCCCCGCCTCGCCGCCCAGTCTGCGCACACACGACTGGAAGTTCGGGCTGGTGGGCAGCCGTGACGAGACCGGCTTCGTGCACCTCCCACCGGCTCGGGTGAGCATGGGTTCCGGCGCGGTCGACCGGATGGAACCGGTCCGCATGGCCGACACTCCGGCCACCATCGCCACGTTCACGATCGACCGACTCGCCTACAGCATGTCGCCGCCGGTGGTGGCGGCCGTCGTCGACTTCGACGGCGGAGGACGCTTCCAGTGCGAACTCACCGACGTCGATCCCGACGCCGTGAAGATCGGCGATCGCGTCGAGATGACGTTCCGGCGGCTGTACACGGTCGACGGGATCCACAACTATTTCTGGAAAGCACGTCCGGCCGCGACCGGTCACGAAATCGGCACGGGGAAGGGGAACTGACATGGCGTCCCACGGGATCCGCGACAAGGTGGCCATCGTCGGCCTCGGGTGCACCAACTTCGGTGAGCACTGGGACAAATCGACCGACGATCTGCTGATCGACGCGTCGAACGACGCGCTCGCCTCCGCGGGTGTGGCACTGGACGACGTCGACGCCTTCTGGCTGGGCACGATGGGATCGGGGCTGTCGGGCATGACGTTGAGTCGCCCGCTGAAGATCGACCACAAGCCGGTCACCCACGTCGAGAACTACTGCGCCACCGGCTCCGAGGCGTTCCGCAACGCCTGCTACGCCGTGGCGTCGGGTGCGTACGACGTGGTGATGGCCATCGGCGTCGAGAAGCTCAAGGACTCGGGCTACATGGGTCTCGTGGTGCCGTCGCCGGCCCACGACGGCACCGGTTCGCAGCTGACCGCGCCCGCCTCGTTCAGCTTCCTGGCGCCGGCGTACGCCGAGAAGTACGGCGTGGATCCCCAGGAGATGAAGGACGTGATGACCCGCATCGCGTGGAAGAACCACCGCAACGGTGCGCTCAACCCGCGTGCGCAGTTCCGCAAGGAGGTGCCGAAGGAGACGATCGCGTGCTCGCCGCTCGTTGCCGGCCCGCTCGGCATCTTCGACTGCTCCGGCGTGAGTGACGGATCGGCCGCCGCCATCATCGTGCGGGCCGAGGATGCCCACCGCTACACCGATCACCCGGTCTACGTGAAGGCGTTGTCGTTCGTGGCCGGTCCCGCCACCGGTCCGATCGATCCGTCGTACGATTACACGAGCTTCACCGAGGTGGTGAGGAGCGCCGAGGATGCCTACCAGCAGGCGGGCATCACCGACCCGCGTGCCGAGCTGGCGATGGCCGAGGTGCACGACTGCTTCACTCCCACCGAACTCGTGCTGATGGAAGACCTCGGGTTCGCCGAACGTGGCTTCGGCTGGAAGGAGGTGCTGGCCGGCACGTTCGACCTCGACGGCGAGTTGCCGGTGAATCCCGACGGCGGACTCAAGTCGTTCGGTCACCCGATCGGCGCGTCGGGGCTCCGGATGCTGTTCGAGTGCTGGACGCAGCTGCGCGGTGAGGCCGGTGAGCGTCAGATCGCGAGCGTGGCCGCCGGCAAGACCAAGGCGCTCACCCACAACCTCGGTGGTGGACCGGGTGCGTGCGTCAGCTTCGTGTCCGTCGTGGGCTCCGAACCCGACGCCTAGAGTTCGCACGGTGAGTGACAACCCGCCGATCGCACATCTCTACGTCGACGCGCACCGCTCGTTCGTCGAGCTCGCACGCTCCCTCGGCGACGACGACTGGGCCACGTCGACCCCGTGTTGTCCCGGGTGGTCGGTGCGCGACGTGCTGTCACACGTGGCCGGGCTGGCCGACGATCTCGTGAACGGCCGTGTGGACGGCGCTGGTACCGATCCGTGGACCGCCGCGCAGGTCGAGCGATGGCGCGGGGCGCCGGTCGATGAGCTCCTCGACCAGTGGGAGCAGCAGGCTCCCGGCGTGGCCGAGGTGCTCGAGCAGCTCGGTGAGGTCCGTCCGCCGATCGACTGCTGCACCCACGAACACGACGTCCGTCAGGCGCTCGGCCGTCCGGGCAACCGCGACGCCGAGATGGTGGGGTTCGCCACCGCTGCACTCGGTCGGTTGGATACCGCGGTGCCGGTGGAGGTCGAACTCACCGATGGCCGGCGGTTCGCGTGGACGTCGGTGGAGGCCGAGCACGATCTCCTGGACCACCACGACCGGATCACGGTGCGCGGCCTCGATCAGTTCGAACTCTTCCGGTCGCGTCTCGGGCGCCGCAGCGCCGATCAGGTGCGGGCCTACGACTGGAGCGAGCCGCCCACCGACGAGATCCTCGACGCCTGGTTCAACTTCGGTCCGAGCCCCACCGACATCCACGAATGACCGGCCTCAACTGACTCTGTGTCGCTCCGGGCCGGGTGGTGCGGCTCCCAGCGACTCTGTGTCGATCTCGGCCGGTTGGAGCGGGTGAGTCCGGACGGGTCAGGGGGACAGGGCGGACGTCAGGTCGTCGGTGAGATCGGACGGATCTTCGAGGCCGACCGACAGGCGGATCAGGCCCTCGGTGACGCCGGTGGCCGACTGCTCCTCGGGGGTGAGGCTCACATGGGTGGACGTGGCGGGGTGGCACACGAGCGTCTCGGGTCCACCGAGCGAGGTGGCGATCCGGCACAGCCGCACCCGTTGGAGGAACCGTGACGCTGCCTCCCGGCCGCCGGTGAGCTCGAACGCCAGCACGGTGCCGAACATCGACATCTGACGGCGGGCCAACTCGTGTTGCGGGTGGTCGGCGAGGCCCGGGTAGTGCACGGTCGAGACCGCTGCATGAGCGGCGAGATGCTCAGCGATGATCTGGGCGGAGCGGGCCTGATGCGTGGTGCGCACGGCGAGCGTGCGGATCCCCCGCAGCGCGTTGAGCGCGTCGAACGGCGACGGCGTCGCGCCGTGCAGGACCGAGTAGGCCCAGACGGCGTCGATCAGCTCGCGCTCGCCGGCGATCACGCCGAGGGTGGCGTCGTTGTGCCCCCCGATGCCCTTGGTGGCCGAGTGCAGCACGAGGTCGACACCGTGGTCGAGCGGCCGCTGCCCGATCGGGGTGGCGAACGTGGAGTCGACCACCGTGAACGGTCCACCGATCGAGCCGAGCTCATCGAGATCGGCCAGCTCGAGGCGCGGATTGGACGGCGTCTCGGCCAGCACCATCATCGTGCGTCCGGGGATCACGGCGGCGGCGAACGCGCCGGGTTCGGACGCGTCGACGAGGGTGACGTCGATGCCGAGCCGGCGGCACGGACCCTGGAGGAACGCGATGGTGCCGGCGTACAACTGCCGTTGGGCGACGATGTGATCGCCGGTGGAGCACAGCGCGAACACGGTGGAGGCGACCGCACCCATGCCCGATGCGAAGGCCAGGGCGTCGTCGGCCCCCTCGAGATCGGCGATGGCCTCCTCGAAGGCACGCACGGTGGGATTGCCGTACCGGCTGTAGAACTCGGCGCCGCGCATCGCCGTGGCGCGGGCGTTGGCGTCGTCGAGGTCGGCCGACTGCCAGGTGCTCGAGGCCCACAGCGCGGTCGCGAGCGAGGTGCCGCTGGAGCCACGCCCGGCCCGGATGGCCCGACTCGCCGGGCGCAGACCGGTCGACCCCGCCGGATCGACCCGCGCCGGATCAGCCGGCTCAGGTGACACAGAACTCGTTGCCTTCCGGGTCGAGCATGACGACCCACCAGTCGCCGCCCTCGTCGACGCGCCGCACCTGGGTGGCTCCGGCGTCGATCAGCGCCGCCACCTTGGCGGTGCGGTCGCCGTCGGAACCGCCGGCGCGCACGTCGAGGTGGGCTCGGGGGTGGGCACCGTTGGTGTCGGCGGAGCGCAGGAAGACGATCCGCGGGCCGGTTCCATCCGGATCGACGATGGCGCTGACCGACCCGGCCGGTGGTACGGGTAGCTGGTGTGAACGTAGGTAGTCGCCCCACGACAGGTAGCCGGCGGGCGGCGATTCGACGTGGTACCCGAGGGCGACCGACCAGAACTCCGCCATCCGATCCGCGTCAGCGCAGTCGAAGGTGATCTGGAACGGTGTGCCCACAGCGGTGAAACCTATCCGCCGCGTCCCGCCGACGTCCCGGTGCCGATGGACCTGGTGGACGTGGTGCTCGGTCACCGGTCACCGAGGCGGCTGACGGCCTCGTCGTGCAGCAGCCCGTTGCTGGAGATGGCGGTGTCGTGTTCGTGGGTGGGTTCGCCGTGCCGATCGGTGAACCGGCCGCCGGCCTCCTCGACCACCACCCGCACGGCGGCGAGGTCGTACGGCGCCACGCCCACGGCGTCGACGGCGAGGTCGATGGCACCCTCGGCCACCAGGGTGTGCTGCCAGAAGTCGCCGAAGCCGCGGGCGCGACGGGCGCCCTGGATGAGCTCGACGAGCTGATGCGTGCGCCCGAGCTCGTCCCAACCCTCCGAGAACGTGATCGAGACCTGGGCATCGGCGAGGCGGTCGGTGGTCGAGACCTGACACGGCCGACCGTCGGCGAACGCGCCCGAGCCCCGTCCGGCCCACCATCGTCGGTTCATCGCCGGCGCCGACACCACACCCACGATCACACCGTGATCGACATGGGTGAGTGCGAGCAGCGTGGCCCACACCGGGATGCCGCGCACGAATCCCGATGTGCCGTCGATCGGGTCGATCACCCACCTCCACGGCGAGTGGACGTCGCCGGTGAGCCCGTGCTCCTCGCCGAACACACCGTGGTGGGGGCGGGCACGCACGAGTCGGTCGGCCACCATCCGTTCGGCGCCCCGGTCGGCCTCGGTCACCTCGGTGCGGTTCTGCTTCCAGTCGAGCGTGAACGAGCGGTGCTCGTAGACCGGCAGGGTGAGTGCGTCGCACTCGTCGGCCAGCTCGAGTGCGAGGTCGAGCTCGGCGGTCACCAGTGCGGGATCGAGGTCGGGGAGCGCGGTCATGTCGTCAGCGCTCCGCCGTGACGTCGGAGGTGAAGTCGGGGGAGCGGCGCTCCTGCAGGGCACTCAGACCCTCCGCCGCGTCGGCCCCGAGGAAGTTGAGCATCTCGTAGGCGAGGGAGGCCTCGAAGTTCGGCAGTGCCTGCCGGAGCCAGTGGTTGAGTGCGCGCTTGGTGAGTCGCGTGGCGTCACGCGGGCCACGGGCGAGCTTCTCCGCCACGGCGTGGGCGGTCGGGAGCACCTCATCGGCGGGCACGGCACGTGAGACCAGCCCGATCCGTTCGGCCTCCCGGCCATCGAGGAAGTCGGCGGTCAGCAGGTAGTACTTGGCCTTGGCCATCCCGCACAGCAGCGGCCAGATCGCAACCGCGTGATCGCCGGCCGCGACGCCGAGACGGATGTGGCCGTCGGAGAGTCGGGTGTCCTGGTCGATGATGCTCACATCGGCCATCAGTGCAACGGCCAGACCGGCGCCCACCGCCACACCGTTGATGGCCGACACGATGGGTGTGTCGCACTCGATCATCGTGCGGACGATGTCGCCGGCTTCGCGCATGACCCGCATGGTCTGGGCGTGGTTGCCGACCTGCTCGGCGATCCAGTCGAGATCGCCGCCGGCGGAGAACGCGGTGCCGGCTCCGGTGACGACCACGGCCCGCACGCTCTCGTCGCGGTCGATCACCGCGAAGATCCGCGACAGCTGCTCGTGCATCGCCGCGTCGGTGGCGTTGAGCTTGCCGGGGTTGTCGAGGGTGATCCGGAGCACCCCGTGCTCGTGACGCTCGAACGCGAGCCGGTCGAAGCCGGCATACGGGTCGCCTGGGGACGACGAGGGGGACGGGGACGACGAGACGGGACCGGTCACGGACCGGACACTACGACGCGTCGCGACGTGCGCCTGAGTTCCCGGGTGCGGAGCGGCCGCAGACGGTGCGGACCGTGTCGGCGATGCCCTGGGCGTGGAGCCCCAACTGCTCGTGGATGCGGTCGGGGTTGGCTGCGTGCGGGATGAACTTCGTGGGGACCCCGAGCGCTTCGATCGGCACGACCGGGTCGAGGGTGCCCACGGCGTCGCCGATCGAGACCCCGATGCCACCTTCGCGGATACCGTCCTCGACGGTCACGACGCAGTGGTGCGCAGCGGCGTCGGCGATCATGGTCGGGTCGAGTGGGGCGCAGCACCGGACGTCCCACACGGTGGCGTCGATGCCCTCGGCCGCGAGCAGTTCGGCCGCCTTGAGCGCGTTGGCCACCATCTTGCCGATGGCCAGGAGACACACGGATCCGTCGCCGGCGCGCAGCTTGTGGCCCTCGAGCCCTGCGCCGATGTCCTCAGGATCGACCATCCGGGCCGAGCCCCGCGGGTAGCGGATGGCGACCGGGCCACTGGCGGCCAGGCCGACGGCGTCGTGCAGCATCTGCTGGAGCTCTTGCGCGCTCGACGGGGCGAGCACCCGCATGCCCGGCACCTTCGACAGCAGTGCCATGTCGTACACGCCGTGGTGGCTGGCACCGTCTGGCCCCGTCACGCCGGCGCGGTCGAGGCAGAAGATCACTCCGAGGCGGTGCAGTGCCACGTCGTACACGACCTGGTCCCAGGCCCGCGACAGGAACGTCGAGTAGATGGCGACCACCGGGAGCAGACCGGACATCGCCATGCCGGCGGCCCCGGCCACCGCGTGCTGTTCGGCGATACCGACGTCGAAGCAGCGGTCGGGGAACCGGTCCTGGAACGGGATCAACCCGGTGGGTCCCGGCATGGCCGCCGTCACGGCCACGAGACGGGGCTCCGCCTCGGCCTCCTTGATGACCGCCTCGGCGAAGGCCTGGGTGTACCCGGTGGGAACGGCCTTGGGAGGCCCGGTGATCGGGTCGAACACGGGTGCATCGTGGAGGTTCTTCTCGTCGTCGTCCTCGGCGGGCGGGTAACCGCGACCTTTCTGCGTGAGCACGTGCACCACGATCGGCCCTTCGGCCGACAGCTCGATGGCGTTGTGGAACGCGTCCTCGAGCGACTCCATGTCGTGACCGTCGATCGGGCCGACGTAGCGCACGCCCAGTGCCTCGAAGAACGAGGGCGGCTGGAGGAACTCGCGCACCCCGGCCTTGATGGCCTCGACCGCCCGCTCGGCCTGGGTGCCCACGCCCGGCACATGGAGCAAGAAGTCCTCGAGCTTGCGTTGGCGACGGACGTACACCGGGTTGAGACGGATGTCGGTGAGGGCGTGGGCGAGCTTGTCGGTGAGACGGTCGGAGATGCTCGGGTGTTCGGCCCGCTCGTCGGCCCCTTGCACGTTGGCCGACAGGTTCGACACCGTCGGGGCGTAGCTGCGGCCGTTGTCGTTGAGCACGATGATCACGCGACGCTTCGAGTGACCGAGGTTGTTGAGCGCCTCGTAGGCGAGCCCGCCCGTCATGGAGCCGTCGCCGATCACGGCCACGATGTGGCGGTGCGGGTCGACACCGGCATCGCGCGCGACGGCCATGCCGTACGCGTACGAGAGCACGGTGGAGGCGTGGCTGTTCTCGATGTAGTCGTGCCGGCTCTCCTCGCGGCTCGGGTACCCCGAGAGCCCGTCGGCCTGACGGAGACGTTCGAACTGCGCCCGGCGGCCGGTCACGATCTTGTGCACGTACGCCTGGTGTCCGGTGTCCCACAAGATGGCGTCGGTGGGGGAGTCGAACACGCGGTGCAGCGCCAGCGACAGCTCGACGGCACCGAGGTTCGACCCCAGGTGCCCGCCCGTCTCGGCCACTGCCGACACGATGAAATCGCGGATCTCACCCGCGAGGGTGCCGACCTCGTCGTACGACAGCCCTCGTAGATCCGCCGGTTCGTCGATTCGCTCCAGGAACATGGCGCCGCCGACGCTACTGCCACACGACGGCGGCCGTGCACTCCCGCTGGTACCGGACCGATCACCCACTCCTAGTGTTCGGAGCCATGACCGATCGCGGATCGCCCACCGCCGGAACGACCGCACCGACCCCCGTGTCGCACGGATCGCCGTTCGACCTGACCGGGCACGTCGCCCTCGTGACCGGTGGCAACAGCGGGATCGGCCTCGGGATGGCCGAGGCGCTGGCGCTCCACGGTTCCCGCGTGTGCATCTGGGGGACCAACCCCGACAAGAACGACGCCGCGGCCGACCGGCTCGCGACTCACGGTGTGGACGTGGTGTCGATCGTGTGTGATGTGGGCGACGAGGACGCGGTCGAAGCCGCCACCGCCGAGACGGTCGAGCAGTTCGGCCGGATCGATTCGTGTTTCGTGAACGCCGGTGTTGGTGGGCAGGCCCCGAGCTTCGTGGGGATGACGACCGACGAGTGGCGGCGGGTGATGCGGGTGAATCTCGACGGTGCGTTCTTCACGGCGCGCGCCGTGACCCGGCACATGGTCGAACGGTACGGCGATGGCGACCGACGCGGTGGCTCACTCGTGTTCACCACGTCGGGTTCGGCGCTGTACGGCCAACAGCGCGGCCAGCACTACGGGGCGTCGAAGGCCGGGCTGATCTCGATGATGAAGGCCATCGCGGTCGAGCACGCGCGTCACGGCATCCGGTCGAACGCGGTGTTGCCCGGGTGGATCGAGAGCGACATGACGGCGGGCGCGTTCGGGTGGGAGACGTTCGTCGAACGGGTGCTGCCCCGCGTGCCGTTGCGGCGCTGGGGTGATCCGTCCGACTTCGGCGGGCTGGCCGTGTACCTGGCCAGCACCGCCAGCGGGTACCACACCGGCGACGTGATCACGATCGACGGTGGCTACCACTCGTTCTGAGCCAGGGGAGGGTCGTCAGAAGCCCTGGGTGGCGAGGAACCGACGGTCGAGCCGGTCCTGGTTCCAGCGGTGCATCCCCCAGCCGATGACCGCACCCGTCGTGAACACCAGCAGACCTCCCAGACCGTCGAGCCACCAGTGGTTGCCGGTCACGATGATGCAGAACAGCGTGACGAGCGGGTAGAGCAGCATCGCCACCTTCCATCGTCGACGACGAAGCAGCGGGAACATGGCGATGGCGCACCACGTGGACCACCCGATGTGGAGGCTCGGCATGGCGGCGTACTGGTTCGAGATCGAGGCGAACGTCGAGGAGTCGAACGACCAGAGCGCGCCGTACTCGGCCATCGTGTCGACGTAGCCGAACGTGCCGTCGACACGGAGATCGGACGCGATGCACCGACCGCCGAACTCGTTGACGCCTTCCCACGGACAGGGTTGGTCGAGCAGCCGCGGCGGCATCAGCGGGAAGAACGCGAAGCCGATGATGGCCAGTGCGGTCATGGCGGCGAGGGTGTTGCGCCACTGGGGGAAGACCGCCGGACGCTTCCAGAACAACACGGCGAACACGGCGAGGGTCACGATGAAGTGCGCCGTGCCGTAGAAGATGTTCCAGAGTTCGATGGCCGGCATGTTCTCGAGCCACCACTGCTGGATGGTCGGCTCGGGGTAGAGGCCCATCGCCTGCTGCCAGCGGATGATGCGCTCGGCATTGCGGAACGCAGCAGTGGGGATGCCCTCAGCGGCGATCCGGTTCGAGCCGAACTGGTTCCGGATCCACGAGTAGACCAGGTAGAAGACGAGGACGATCAGCGCCTCCTTCCACCAGTACAGCCGGTGGGGGCGCTCGAACGAGTCGACGCGCGCTGCTTCGGCCGCCTCGATCGTCGCCTCGTCGGCCGGTGTCGGGGCGACGTCGGTCAGCTCGCCGCGCTCACCCGACTCCAGGGCCGCCCCCTCCGGTCCGATGCGAGCGGCGTCGTCATCGGCCGCGTGCATGAACCACTGAGGATACGCCGACACGCCGATCCGGTGCGGTCGGTTCCGCCGTGACGTGGGGCGGTACGGTGCCGTCATGAGCGATCACACAGGGGTACAGCTCGACCGACACGCCGGCGAACAGGCGATCGCCGCGATCCTCGGCTTCGGCACCGACGTCATGTTCACGCTGAACGGCGGCCACATCTGGCCGCTGTACGACGGTGCTCGCAACCAGGGGATGCGGGTGGTCGACACGCGGCACGAGCAGGCCGCCACGTTCGCCGCCGAGGCCTACGCCAAGCTCACCCGCCGCCCGGGCTTCGCCGCGCTCACGGCCGGTCCGGGAATCACCAACGGGGTGTCGGCCATCACCTCCGCGCACTTCAACGGTTCGCCGCTCGTGGTGCTGGGCGGTCGGGCGCCGCAGGGCCGGTGGGGCGCCGGGTCGCTCCAGGAGCTCGACCACGTGCCGATCGTCGCCTCGATCACCAAGTCGGCCGGCACCGTGACCGATCCGTCCGAGGCGGGCACCGAGGTGTTCGCCGCCGCCCGGCTCGCGATGGAACCGCACCGGGGTCCGGTGTTCCTCGACTTCCCGCTCGACGTGTTCGGCCCGTCGTCCGGACACGTCCCGGCCCCGCAGGAGTGCGACGGGCGCGGTGCCGCACCCGACGACCAGGCCGTCGCCCGACTGGCCGAGATGATCGCCGGGGCGGAACGACCGGCGTTCGTGGTCGGCTCCGACGTCTACTGGGACGGCGCGTGGGACGAGCTCCGCGCCGCGGTGGAGCACCTGCGCGTGCCGTGCTTCTTCAACGGGCTCGGTCGTGGAATGCTGCCGGCCGATCACGAGCTGGCGTTCTTGCGCACCCGCGGCGTGCTCAAGCAGCGGGCCGATCTCGTCGTGGTGCTCGGTACGCCGCTCGACTTCCGACTCGGGTTCGGCTCGTTCGGCTCGGCCACGGTCGCGCACGTGGTCGACGCAGAGGCACAGCGAGCCGGCCATGTCGACGTCCACACCGTGGTCGGCGATCACCGGCTCGTGCTCGCAGCGCTCGCCGACCACACGGGTGAACGTCGCGATCACGAGACCTGGATCGCCGAGCTGAGCGCCTCCGAGAAGTCGGCCGCCGCCGACGAGCAGCCCCTGCTCGCCGCTGGTGGCGACACGGTGAAGCCGTCGCGCATCTACGGCGAGCTGCGCCAGCGGCTCGAGCGCGATGCCGTCGTGATCTGCGACGGCGGCGACTTCGCCTCGTACGCCGGCAAGTTCGTCGAGGTGTTCGAGCCCGGCTGCTGGCTCGACACCGGCCCGTACGGCTGCTTGGGCAACGGGATCGGGTACGCCATCGCGGCTCGGGTGGTGCGCCCCGAGTCGCAGGTGGTCGTACTGCTGGGCGACGGCGCCGCGGGTTTCGGGTTGATGGACGTCGATTCGCTGGTGCGTCACCGGCTGCCGGTCGTGATGGTGGTCGGCAACAACGGCATGTGGGGTCTCGAGAAGCATCCGATGCAGGCGATCTACGGGTGGGACGTCGCATGCGACCTGCAGCCCGATCTGCGCTACGACGATGTCGTGCGTGCGCTGGGTGGCGCCGGTGAGACGGTCACGACACCCGATGGCATCGGGCCGGCGTTCGACCGAGCGTTCGCCAGTGGCGTGCCGTACCTCGTGAACGTGATGACCGATCCGGCAGACGTGTATCCGAGGTCGAGCAACCTGGCGTGACCGTGGGTGAACCGGGCTGGCGGGGTCGATCCCGCCGGAGCGGAGCGGGTGCTCGGCTCAGCTGCACTTGCCCATGAAGCGGTCGCGATCGACCACCACACGGGTCACCTTGCCGGCGGCCACGAGACCGCGCTGGTCCGATGCGGTCACGTGGAACATCAGCCGTCGACCCTCGATGCGTTCGAGCACCGCTTCGGCCACGACGTGTTCTCCGACCGGGGTCGGCTGGAGATGATCGACCTGCACGCGCATGCCCACGGAGGTGCAGTTCGGGCCGAGCACGTCGTGCAGCGCCACACAGGTGGCCTCCTCGCAGAGGGCGACCACACGGGGGGTACCCAGCACGTCGACCTCACCGGAGCCGAGCGAACGCGCCGTATCGGCTTCCGTCACCACCAGCTTCGCATCTCCACGGAGTCCCGTCGCCAAGTCCACGGCGACCAACGCTAACGCTCCCCGTAGCATGAACCACGTGATCGACCGTGATGTCCTGGAACGGGTGCTCGCCGGCGCGTTGCGCACGGGAGCCGATTTCGCCGAGGTGTACGCAGAAGACAAGCGATCGACCTCGGCCTCTCTCGACGACGGCCGGGTCGAGCAGATGTCGAGCGGTCGCGACCGTGGCGCCGGTATCCGGGTGGTGGCCGGCGACACCACGGGCTACGCGCACACCTCGGATCTCAGCGAGCGCGGGTTGCTCGACGCGGCGGCCGCCGCGGCGGCAGCGGCGTCGAGCGGCGGTGGTGGGGCCAAGGTGATCGGCCTCACCCCGCGTGAGCGGCACGTCGTCAACTCGGTCGTGCAGTCGCCCACCGACATCGCGAAGACCGCCAAGGTCGAGCTGCTCCAGCGGGTCGACGAGGCAGCCCGCGCCGCCGGCAGCGAGATCGTGCAGGTGTCGGCCGGCTACGGCGACAGCCAGAAGCGGGTGCTGATCGCCAACTCCGACGGGCTCTTCGCCGACGACGAACAGACCAGGGTGCTGATGCGCATCAGCGCCATCGCCAACGGCGACACCGGCATGCAGACCGGTTTCCAGTCGATGGGGCACACGGTCGGGTGGGAGATCTTCGACTCGGTCGACGTCGAGGAGCTGGCACGCGACGCCGCCCGGCAGGCCATCACCAAGCTGAGGGCCCGACCGGCGCCCTCGGGCGCGGTGCCGGTGGTCATCAAGCACGGCAGCGGTGGTGTGCTGTTCCACGAGGCGTGTGGTCACGGTCTCGAGGCCGATCATGTCGCGAAGGGTGCCAGTGTCTACGCGAACAAGGTGGGCGAGCTCGTGGCGTCGCCGCTCGTCACCCTGGTGGACGACGGCACGCTGGCGGGCGAGTGGGGCACCCTCGGCATCGACGACGAGGGCCACCCGACCCAGCGCAACACGCTGATCGAAGACGGTGTGCTCACCGACTACATGTGGGACTTCCTGCGGTCGCGCAAGGACGGTCACGCCCAGAGCGGCAACGGTCGCCGGCAGAGCTACATGCACCTGCCCATGGTGCGGATGACCAACACGTTCGTGCTCGACGGCCCCGACGATCCCGACGACATCATCTCGTCGACCGACCACGGCGTCTACATCGCCAAGCTCGGTGGCGGCCAGGTCAACACCGCCTCGGGTGACTTCGTGTTCGGCATGACCGAGGCCTATCTCATCGAGGGCGGCGAGATCACCGAGCCGCTGCGCGAGGGCAACCTCATCGGCAACGGGCCCGAGGTGCTCCGCGACATCGACATGCTCGGCAACGACTTCGCGATGGGCAACCCGGGCACCTGCGGCAAGGACGGCCAGGGCGTGCCGGTGGGCGATGGTCAGCCCACGCTGCGCGTGAAGTCCCTCACCATCGGCGGGACGGCGGCGTGAGCGGCTCGAACAGCTCGACCTCCACCAGCACCGGTTCGAACGGCGCGGCGCCCGACGGCGCCGAATTGCTCGCCATCGCCGACCGGGTGGTGGCCAGCGCCGTCCCCGGTGAGCAGGTCGAGGCCTATGTGTCGCGTGGCGGCGAGACCGAGATCCGGGTGTACCAGGGCGAGGTCGAGCACTTCGTGTCGGCGCAGGCCGAGGGCATCGGCATCCGTGTGATCCGCGACGGTCGCACCGGGTTCGCGTATGCGGGCACGCTCGATCCGGCCTCGATCGACGAGGTGCTGGCCGATGCACGCGACAACCTCACCTTCGGCACCGTCGACGAATGGGCCGGTCTCGCCGAACCCGACCACGTACCCGTGACCGATCAGGTGCTGTGGAACGACGAGCTGGCCGGGTTCGCCACCGATCGCAAGATCGAGCTGGCCCGTGAGCTCGAGCGGCTCTCGACCTCGTTCGACCCTCGGGTCCGGGTGGACGACGCGAACTACTCCGATGCGTCCGGCGAGGCCGCCGTCGCCACCACGACCGGCATCCGTACGTGGGGACGCGAGAACGGCTGCTACGTGAGCGTGTCGACCCTGGCCGACGAGGGGGGCGAGACGCAGAGCGGCTTCGGTTTCAGCGTGGGGCGCAGTCCCACCGAGTTCGACCTCGAGAAGGCCGCCCGCGATGCGTCCGATCGCGCCACCCGGCTGCTCGGTGCCACCAAGCCCGCCAGTCGCCGCCTCACCATCGTGCTCGACCCGTTCGTGACGGCGCAGTTCCTGGCGGTGATCTCCGCGACGCTCAACGGCGAAGCCGTGGTGAAGGGTCGCAGCCTCTTCCGCGATCGTCTCGGTGAGGAGGTCGCCGCGCCGATCTTCACCCTCGTCGACGACCCCACCGATCCACGCGCCTACACCTCTACCGAGGTCGACGGCGAGGGCCTGGCCGCCCGCCGCAACGTGCTCATCGACGATGGGGTGCTCCGCCAGTTCTCGCACGCCTCGTACTCCGCCCGTCGGGCCGGCACCACGTCCACCGGCAATGCCGTGCGCGGCGGGTTCCGCGGCACGCCGGGCGTCGGAGCGTTGGCGTTGCAGCTGGCCCCGGGTGAACGCACCCAGGCCGAGATCGTGGCCGACATCGACGACGGGTTGCTGGTGCAGAGCGTCAGTGGCATCCACTCCGGTGTCAACCCGATCAGCGGCGACTTCTCCACCGGTGCCGCCGGGCTGCTCATCTCGGGCGGTGAGGTCGGTGCGCCGGTGCGTGAGTTCACGATCGCCTCCACGCTGCAGCGCATGCTGAACGACGTGATCGAGGTGGGCGGCGACGTCGACTGGCTCCCGATGCGCGCCGCCGGTGTGAGCCTCGTGATCCGCGACGTCACCATGTCCGGCGCCTGATCCGCCGACTCCTCGGCCCGGCCCAGCCCCGGCCCAGATCGACACAGAGTCCCCAACTGCCGCGAAATGCGGCCCAGATCGACACAGAGGTGGTTGCTGCCGCGATGTGCGCCGGATCAGGGGGACGGCGGGATGGGGAGGCCGGCGGCGAGGGTGCGGCAGGTGATGCCGAGGGTGGCGGCGCGGGTGGGGTCGAGCACGACGTGGCCCGGGCGGTCGAGACCCGATGCGGCGATGGAGCCCGTCGGCACCGCGGTCGGATCACGACCGAGCCACGTCGCCACGTGGCGGGCGAACGCGGCGCGGTCGACGGGGTCGGGGGCCACCACGTGCAACGGGCCGAGCACCGACGGGTCACCGGCGAGATGCAGCACGGCGGCGGCCACGTCGTCCACCCGGGTGAAGCACCGCACCTCGTCGGTGAAGAACCGCATGTCGGCCTCCCCGTCGAGCACCCGGCGCACGTCGAGCTGACACGGGGCCGAGCCGTCGCCGGCGTACATGAGCGACGTCCGGATCATCACCGCCCCGGGGCAGCGGTCCATCACCTCCCGCTCGGCCATCGCCTTCCAACGGCCGTAGTCGTGCACCGGGGTGGGGTGATCGTCTTCGGTGTACGGCTCCGGACGACCGGCGAAGAGCGCGTCGGTCGAGAGGTGCACGAGTCGAGCGCCACTGGCCGCGGCGGCCTCGGCCGTGATCGCCGAGCCGTCGACGATCACCTGCTCGTCGTCCTTGCGGTAGGCGAGGTGTGCGATCGCGGCGGGTTGCACGAGCTCGACGTGTCGGGTGACGGCGCCGGCGTCGACCACGTCCATCTCGACCGACGCGGGGTGGACGACGTCCCAGCCGGCCACTGCCGCCATGGCGACCACGTGGCGGCCGAGGAGACCGGCGCCACCGGTCACGAGAAGTCGTGGCGCAGCGGCGGATCCGGGCACACCGGGATGTTACGGCTGGGATGGTGCGGCAGACCGGACGGGCGGACCAGACCACTACCGTTGGTGAGGTGACGAGCGCCGTCGATCGCCATCCGCATCTGGCGGCGCCGTGCCCCGATGGCTGGGTGCGGGTCGATCTCCACAGCCACACGATGTGGAGTGGCGACAGCACCACCACCCCCGAGGAGATCGAGCGGGCCGTGGTCGACTCGTGCATCGATGTGCTGTGCATCACCGATCACAACGCCATCGCCGGTGCCGTCGAGCTGGCCGATCGGCTCACGTGCCGGGTCGTGGTGGGCGAGGAGATGCGCACGAGCGCCGGCGAGCTGATCGGGCTGTTCCTGACCGAGCGGGTGCCGATGGGTGCGCCGCCCGCCGAGACCGCCCGGCTGATCCGTGACCAGGGCGGGGTGGTGTACGTGCCGCACCCGTTCGACCCGATGCGCCGACATCTCGCCGCCGACGCGCTGGTCGAGTTGGTGAACGATGGACTCGTCGACGCGATGGAGGTGTTGAACGCCAAGACCTCGCTCGCGAGCCTCAACCGGCGGGCCGAGGCGTTCGCCACCCACCACGGTCTGCATGCCGGCGCCGGCAGCGACGCCCACGTGCCCGACGCCATCGGAGCGGCGTACGTCGAGATGCCCGACTTCGATGGGCCCGGTGAGTTCCTCGAGCACCTGCCGCTGGGACGGGTGGTGGGCCACCACTGGGACCAGGCCCGCCCGTGGACGCCGCGCATCGTGCCGTCCACCTCACGGGGCTGAGCGAGCGTCACGGTGCGAGCAGCAGGCTGACCCCGGCCGGACCGGTGGCCGCGGCCGCGACCATCGGTGCGATGGCGGCATCGACCGCCACGATCACGCGGTCGTCCACGACGCCCACCACCGTCGCCCGTTCGGCCAGCACGATGCCGTCGGTCGTGACGACCACGGGATCGCCGGGTCGCGCGCCCGAGGCGATGCGTTCGGTCAGCGTGACGGCCACCTCGTGATCGCCGAGGAAGGTCCGCGGCCCGGAGGTGGCTCCCACATCGGCATCGGTGACGGTGCTGCCTGCCGGGAGGTGGCGACGGGCCACGGCGGCGGGGTCGAGGACGCTGGGATCGAGCGCCCGTTCGGGCACCACGGCGACGGGGTGGTCGACCACCGCGGTCGCGTCCGCCAGCGGGGTGCCCGCCTCGACGTCGGTGGTGGCGATCAGCACCGGTCGGGTGTCGCCCCAGCGCGACCGTTCGGCGTCGATGCCGGCGGTGTACGACATGGTGGTCCACGCCGCCACTGCGACGAGGCCGATCATGATCGAGCGGTGCAACAACGGTCGTCGCGCCAGTTCGTGGCGGCTCCGCGAGGTGATCGTGGACCTCGGCGGCCGTGACGACTGCGACGATCTCGACATGATCGGCACTGTGGGTACCTCCGTTCCGGAACACGGGACGGGGAGGTCGGTGCGGTCGACGCTATCGGCGTCGGGTCAGGGCAGGGTCGGCAGCGCGGCAGCCAGCAGCGCGCGCACCGCGGTGACGTTGGCCGCCATGGTCTCGAGCACGGCGTCCATGGTGACCGGTTCGTGACCGTCCACGCCGGCGTCGTGATCGGTCACGAGGGCGACGGTGGCGTACGGCAGGCCGGCCTCGGCGGCCAGCACCGACTCGGGGTAGCCCGTCATGTTGACGACGTCCCAGCCCATCTGGCGGAACCAACGACTCTCGGCGCGGGTCGAGAAACGTGGACCGTTGATCACGACCATCGTGCCGCCGTCGTGCACGGTCACCCCCGTGGAGCGGCCGGCTTCCACGAGCGCCAGCCGCAGCTGCGGGTCGTAGGGATCGGCGAACGTCTGGTGGTGGAGCGGGAAGTCAGCCCCCGGGCTGCCGTCGGGCGCACCGAGATCGTGGAAGGTGTCGGGCCGGCCCCAGGTGCGGTCGACGATCTGGTCGACCACCATGAACTCACCGGGGCGGAGGTCGGCTCGCAGCGAACCGACCGAGCACGGTCCGATCAGCGCCCGCACGCCCAGCGACGCCATCGCCCAGACGTTGGCCCGGAACGGCACCCGGTGGGCGGCGAACTGGTGACGGCGGCCGTGGCGCGGGAGGAACGCCACCCGCCGTCCGGCCAGGGTGCCGACGGTGATGGGTGCGGCGGGTGGACCGAACGGGGTGGTGTGCTCGACCTCGACCGCGTCGCTGAGGAGTTCGTAGAACCCAGAACCCCCGATGATCCCGATCTCGGCGCCGAGTTCCCCGGCGTCGTCGCTGATCGGGATCAGCACGTCAGCTGCTCCCGGAGCCGGATGACTTCCCGGTGGGGGTCGACGTACTCGTGGAGGAGCTCGCGGTGCCGCTGGCCGCACCGGACTCCTTCGTTGCGGACTCCTTCGTGCCGGACTCCTTCGTGCCGGAGTCCTTCGAGTCACCCGACGACGTCGAGGACGAGTCGCCCGTGGGGCCCTCGGAGCTCGAACCCGACGAGTCACCCGAACCGTTACCGCCCGATGACTTCGCCGAGCCACCCCGGCTGTCGGTCTTGTAGAAGCCCGACCCCTTGAAGGTGACGCCGACGGGTTGGAACACCTTCTTCACCGGCATCGACTCGCCGGTGGACGGGTGGACGTGCGTGGTGAGGGTGTCGTCGGTGAACGCCTGCTGGACCTCGATCGTCTCGCCGGTGTCCACGAACTTGTAGACGTAGGTGGGCATCGGCGGGAAAGCTATCGTCCGAATCATGCAGGTCCGCAGCGCTGTCATTCCCGCGGCCGGGATGGGGACTCGTTTCCTCCCGGTCACCAAGGCCGTTCCGAAGGAGCTGCTCCCCATCGGCGACCAACCCGCGTTGCAACTCGTGATCGACGAGGCACTGGGCGCCGGCATCGATCACATCGTGCTCGTGAGCAGTCGCGACAAGCCGGCCATCGAGTCGTACTTCGCACCATCGCCCGAGTTGGTGGAGTCGCTCGAGGCCAAGGGCAAGTCGGACGTCGCGGAACGGCTGCGGGCGATCGGCCGTGACTGGCGGGTGTCGATCGTGTACCAGGACTCGCCCCGCGGGCTGGGACACGCCGTGGGATGTGCACGCGACGCCGTGGGCGACCATCCGTTCGCCGTGCTGCTGCCCGACGAGATCATGGGCGACTCGTCGTTGCTCGCCCAGATGAACGGGGTGTGCCTCTCGACCGGCGGCAGTGTGGTGGGGTTGAAGCAGGTGCCGCGCAACGAGGTGAGCGCCTACGGCGTGATCGATCCCGGTGGCCCGGTCGACGACGACGGGGTGGTGCCGGTGCAGGGTCTGGTCGAGAAACCCCCCGCCGGCGAGGCCCCCAGCGATCTCATCATCATCGGCCGCTACGTGCTGACCGCCGACGTGTTCGACGAGATCGCCGCCCTGAAGCCGGGCGCGGGCGGCGAGCTCCAGCTCACCGATGCGCTGCTGGCACAGGCTCTGCGCTCGCCGTTCCACGGCGTGCTCTCGCGGATCGCCCGCCACGACACGGGCACTCCGTTCGGGTTCCTCGCCGCGGCCATCGAGATCGGCCTCGACGACCCCGAGATGGGCCCCGATCTCCGCGCGTTCCTCGCCACCCTCACCTGAACAGCCCTCCCTCGTTCGGGGTCAGCGGCGGCGGAAGTGGGCGGGGGCGTCGAGCACGAGCCCGTACTCGTCCACGTCGAACTCGCTGACCACACCGGTGCCCGAGCGCTCGATGCTCCATCGCCGCTCGGTCAGCCGCCGGAACCGGTGGCGCACCGGAGTGACGCCGAGGGTCTCGACGTCGATCAGCACGACGGGGAACTCCATCTCGTCGCCCACGTCGAGCGGGAGGCGGCGGAGCGGCAGGGTGTTGGTGAACGGCGTGCAGTCGAGGTCGATGTCGTGGCAGCCGTCGAGCTCGGGCCGATGGGCGCCGTTCACCTCGCCCCAGCGGGCGTGACCGTCGGTGGCGAGCCACAGATCGGGCTCGTCGAGGTCGCGGAACAGCAGGAACTGGCGGACGTGCCAGGTGGGTGACAGCCGCACGACGTAGTGGATCTTCTCGCGGCCGACCTCGCCCGAGGCCGTCCATCCCTCGTTCTCCCAGCGCAGGGTCAGCGTCTCGTCGTGCACGGTGTCCCACGTCTGCCAGCGCGCCGTGTACCCGTCGGCGGGGAACGCGGTGTGTACGGACATCGGTCCAGTCTGGCGGCAGCAGCGTCCGAACCTGACCCGGTACCGTGCTCGTGTGACGCCGCTCACCGATGCCCAGTCCCTGGTGCTCAGCGCCTGCTCGCCCCTCGACCCGGTCGAGGTCGACCTCACGGCCGCCGCCGGGCTGGTGCTCGCCGCCGACGTGGTGGCCGCCGAGCAGGTGCCACCGTTCGCGAACACCGCCGTCGACGGCTACGCCGTGCGAGCGGCCGACATGGCGACGGTTCCGGTCGAGCTCGAGGTGGTCGACGAGGTCGCGGCCGGGGCCACGACCGACCGCGTGATCGGCGCCGGCGAGGCGATCCGGATCATGACGGGTGCGCCCATGCCGCCCGGGGCCGACGCCGTGGTGATGGTCGAGGACAGTGAACGGGTCGGTGATGACCGGGTGCGGCTGATCCGCTCGGTCGAGGCCGGCGCTGCCGTGCGCGGCGCCGGCGACGATGTACAGCCCGGCGACCTGCTGTTCGAGGCCGGCACCGTCATCCGTCCCGCCGTGCTGGCGGTGCTCGCCAGCGTGAACGTGCGCCGACCGCTCGTCCACCCCCGGGTGCGGGTGGCCGTGCTGTCGACCGGCGACGAGCTGGTGGACGACGGTTCGCCGCTGCGACCCGGTCAGATCCGCGAGAGCAACCGCACGATGCTGGTGGCCCTGCTCGACGACCTCGGCTGCGACGTGGTCGATCTCGGCATCGTTCCCGATCACGAGGCCGAGCTCGAGCGGGTGTTGCGCGCGGCCGCGAGCGGGGTGGACGCCATCGTGTCGAGCGGCGGTGTGAGCATGGGCGACTACGACGTGGTGAAGGCGGTCCTCGGCCGGATCGCCGACATGCAGTGGATGCAGATCGCCATCAAGCCGGCCAAGCCCTTCGCGTTCGGGCGGCTCGACGGGGTGCCGATCTTCGGGCTCCCCGGCAATCCGGTCAGCTCCCTCGTGAGCTTCGAGATGCTGGCGCTCCCGGCGTTGCGGCGGATGATGGGTCACCGGCGGCTGGCCCGCCCGAGTGTGGTGGCGGTGGCCGATCACGGCTTCGATCGCCGTCCCGACGGCAAGGTGCACCTCGTGCGCGTCACGGTCGAGTGGCACGACGACGGCCGGGCCCACGTGCTGCCGGTGGGTGCCCAGGGGAGTCACCAACTGGCGGCCACGGCGCTGGCGGACGCGATCGCGGTGCTGCCCGACGGCGACGGCGTACCGGCGGGCGCCGAGGTCGCGATCGTCATGCTGTCGGGCTGACCCGTAGGATGGCCGGATGGCAGGGGCACGAGATCTGGTCGATCCCTTCGGCCGCGTGATCCACGATCTCCGGATCTCGATCACCGACCGGTGCAACTTCAGGTGCACCTACTGCATGCCGGCCGAGGGGATGCAGTGGTTGCCACGCTCGGAGGTGATGACGTTCGAGGAGATCGAGCGGCTCGCCCGGTTGTTCGTCGAGCGGTACGGCGTCGAGGGCATCCGTCTCACCGGTGGCGAGCCCACCGTGCGGGCGCATCTGCCCGTGCTCGTGTCGAAGCTCGCTGCGCTGGGTGTCGACCTCGCGATGACCACCAACGGCGCCACGTTGCCCCTCGTGGCCCACGAGCTGCGCGAGTCGGGCCTCCGGCGGGTCAACATCAGCCTCGACACGCTCGACCGGGAGAAGTTCCATCGGATGACCCGGCGTGACGAGCTGGTCCGGGTGCTCGACGGCATCGAGGCCGCGCAGGAGGCCGGATTCGATCCGGTGAAGATCAACACCGTGGTCGAGCGGGGGGTGAACGACGACGAGATCGTCGCCCTCGCTGCGTACGGTCGTGACCAGGGTGTCGAGGTCCGCTTCATCGAGTTCATGCCGCTCGACGCCACCGGCCACTGGATGAGCGACAAGGTGGTCGGGCAGGACGAGATCGTGGCCGCGCTCGCGGCGGAGTTCCCGATGGAGCAGATGCCCGCACGGGGCGCGGCTCCCGCCGACCGGTGGCGCTACCTCGACGGTCGGGGCACCGTGGGCATCATCCCGACGGTCACCAAGCCGTTCTGCGGCGACTGCGACCGGGTGCGTCTGACGGCCGAGGGGCAGTTCCGCACCTGCCTGTTCGCCACCGACGAGTTCGACCTGATGACGGCCATGCGTGCGGGTGAGACCGACGACGAGTTGGCGGTCCGGATCGAGCGAGCCGTTGGCACCAAGTGGGCAGGACACCGCATCAACCAGGTGAACTTCGTCCGACCCGGACGGTCGATGAGCCAGATCGGTGGCTGAGTCGGTGCCCGGGCGGCGGTCGCGGACGGCGGTCACCGACGGGCATGAACGCGTGACGAAACGATGACGGCTACGATCGGGGATCGTCATGAGTGATGCATCGTTCACCCACCTCGACCCGCTCGGCCGGGCGCGGATGGTCGATGTCACGCCCAAGGAGCCCACCCACCGCCGGGCCGTCGCCCGGTGCAAGGTGTTCATGACACCCGAGACCACCGTGACCATCGCCAACCGCGAGATCAAGAAGGGCGACGTGCTCTCGGTGGCCCGGGTGGCCGGGATCCAGGCGGCCAAGCGCACATCCGACATGATCCCGCTGTGCCACCCGCTGCTGGTCGGCAGCGTGTCGCTCAACTTCGACATCGGTGACGACCACGTGGCGGTCGAGGCCACCGTCGAGACCGTCGAGCGCACCGGTGTCGAGATGGAGGCGATGCACGCCTGCTCGGTGGCCGCCCTCACCATCTACGACATGTGCAAGTCGGCCGATCGCTCGATGGTCATCGGCGACCTCACCCTCTGGGAGAAGACCGGCGGACGATCGGGCACGTACCGCCGCGACGCGGACCACGCGAGCTCGTCAGGGGGTTCGACGTCAGCGGGTGCTGTGTCCGAGGACACGTCGAACATTGCGTCATCTGTCACGAATGTCGTAGAATCGTAATGAATACAGCGGTGCTCTCCCCGACGTCCACGTCGAACGCGTGCGCCGAGCATCCGACACTCGCACGAACAGGAGATCGATAGGGCAATGGGTCAACTCGTCCTCCTGGTGGTGGCCGCGGCGTGGGCCGCTGTGCTCCTCCCACCGCTGCTGCGCTCACGGGTCGAGAACCGGCCGAACTCGTCGGTGGTCGACTTCCGCCGGCAGTTGAACCGTCTGCAGAGCACGGTACCCACCAGGGCCGGTGGCTCGCTCCGTCCGGTCGGTCGTCAGCTGGCGCCGTCACCGCTGCAGCGTCCGGCCGCGTCCGGACGTCCCGGAGCCCCCGCCACCCGCGGCCGGGCCCCGATGGCCCGCACGAGCGACGGTCAACGGGCGCATCACACCAGCCACATCCCCACCCACCGGCCAGGTGGGGTGCACCAGGCCCGTCACGAGTCCGCATCGATGCGTCCCCGCCGTCACGGCGATGCCACCGGCGGTCACGAGCGCTCCCATCGTCAGGCCCAGGTCCGTCGGTCGTCCCCGGCCAACGACCTGCGGCGTCGGCGCACCAGCGTGCTGTTCATGCTCGTGCTCGCCACGGCCAGCACCCTGTTCCTCGCGGCCACCACCAAGGCCACCGTGATGCTCTATGTGTTCGCGCTCGCGTTCCTCGCGCTCTGCGGGTACGTGTACCTGTTGGCTCAGATCCGCCAGCGCGAGCAGCAGTCGTGGCCGGCCGCACGGCCCCACGACCACGCACCCCGCTGACGCCGATCGCATCAGCGCCCGGATACACTCTCACCTCGCTGCGGGGCTGTAGCTCAGTTGGTAGAGCGCGACAATCGCACTGTCGAGGCCAGGGGTTCGATTCCCCTCAGCTCCACGTAGAGATCCGGCGACGTCCACCGAGGTCGCCGGACGTCGCCCGACGTGGGGCTCAGAAGGGGACGGGCTGACCGAGCAGACCGTCGCCTCGTCCACGTCCGGACAGGATCCGGCAGAACTCGACGGCGTCGATGGTGATCTCCTCGCCGCCGCTGCCGTGCCGGTAGCGGCCACCGGCGGGTCCGGTGAGGTGGAGGGTGAACGCCCGTCCGTGTCGGCGGGCCCATTCGGCCACGGCGTCGGCCACGAGGCGACCGTCGTGGTCGGAGGTGAGCGTCATCGGCGTACCGACGGCGTCGGCGAGGTCGCTGCGGTGCATCCACGTGTCGCGGGTGAGGATGATGTCGAGCAGGTACCCCATCCGCCAGGTCTCGGTGGTGCCGTCGCCGGGGTCCTGCTGCTTCAGCGGGGCCAGGCGCATCAACCGACGCCGGGACCGCCACCGGGCGGCCACCGGGCCGGCCGCCGCCAGCCGATCGATCAGCTCGTCGGTGGAGAGGCCGGCCGTGCGCTCGACCTGCACCGCAGTGAGCCCGTCGATGAACGGTCCGTCGCCGGCGGCCCTGCCGCCGGCGCGCATCATGCGCATCATCGGGAGCAGCCCCGTGAACGTCTCGGTCATGCCCAGGACATGTCCGACCATCGCGCGGACGTCCCACAGCTCGCAGCTCGTGGGACGTGTCCAGTCCTCGGGATCGAGGGCTCGCAGGGCGTCGACCAGACGTGACACCTCGTTGGTGGCCAGCTCGGTCGCCTCGGGGCGCTCCAGGGCTGGGATCGCAGCGATGTCCACGCCGCTCATGATGCTCGAATCGGCCATGCCGCCCGAATCGGTCGTGCTCGCATCCGACCCCATCATGCGACCGCCGGGTGGTCGGTCGCCCGGGCCAGGCGGGCTGCGTAGCCGTCGGCCAGACCGTCGAGCACCGCCGCGCCGTCACCGGCGAACGCCGGCCCGTGCATCAGCGCCAACGTTCGTGGGGCGAGCCCCGCGAGCCGTCGGATCGTGGGTGCCGTGGCCGGGGTCAGGCTGGTGGCACCGAACATGTCGTCGGCAGCGAATGCGCCGGTCACGATGTCGGTGTCGTGGACGATGGCCGGGGCGTCGCCGGTCTGGGTCCCGAGGTCGCCGCAGAACAACGTCCGGGTCGTCTCGTCGAACACCACCTGCGCCTCCCATCCGTGTGGGACGTGCGGGGTCGTCAACAGTCGGATCGTGTGGCCGCCGATGTCGAGACGTCCGTCGTCGTCCATCGGGCGCGGCGGTCGATCTGCGAGGTCGTTCAGCGACACATCGCAGCCGAGGCCGTTGAACACCACCTCGGCGTTCGGAGCTGCGGCCAGCCAGTGATTCATGGAGCCGCACTCATCGGACTCGACGTGCCCGAAACTGATCCAGCGGAGGCGGTCGAGGGCGATCACCTTGGCGACGGCGTCACTGATCAGCGGGAACATCGCACGTGGACCCGTGTGGAACAGCAGCGGCTCGTCGGCGGCGATGAGGAACTGGTTGAAGGTGAATCCGCCGGGGACGGCGTCGTCGACGTAGGTCGACATCCGGTAGACGTCCTCGGCGATCTCGTGAACGGTGGTCTGCATGTCGCCCATGCTGCGCAGCGACACCGCTGCGGCGCATCGGGCACCACACCCTCAATCTGTGATCCGGACCACCCAGGTAGCGAGATCGGCCCGGTTCCGGATGCCGGTTCGATCGAACAGGCTGGAGACATGCCGCTCGACGGTCTTGGGGGACAGGTGGAGCCGGCCGGCGATCTCCCGGTTGGAGCACCCCTCGACGATCAGGTGCAAGACGTCGAGCTCTCGACTCGTGATGCCCACGCTCCGGAGGTGCTCGGGCACCGGTGACGACCCGCGTCCTCTCCTGGGCATCTTCTCACCCGCTCGACCCATCGCGATGCGACACCGTCGCGCGATGGCGTCGAACCCCGCCGTGGCGAAGAAGGCCTCGGCCGGTCGGAGGACCGTGCCCGGCTCACCCCAGCCGTCGCGCAGCTGTGCCTCGGCGACCATGAGATTGATGTAGTGGGCCGTGCCGAGTGCCGCGACGTACTGCCGACTGCGAGCGAGACCGGTCCTCACCAGCTCACTGGCATCGTGGCCGCGACCCTGCCGGCCGAGGGTGACCGCCCGAGCGAGGTCGAGGACGGCGTCGAGGGTGTCCCACCACTGCAGATGGGTGAGACCCTGGAGCTCGGCCTGGGCGGACACGCCGAGATCGTCGTCGTCGATCGAGTGCAGGATCACCCACAGCAGCCGGTTCGGGTAGATCGACGTGGTGACCGGGGCGACCGCCACGTACTCCATCATCCGGTCGAGGTCGATGCGGAGCTGCTCACGATCGTCGCGGACGATCGAGCGGGTGGCGTGCACCCGACCCCAGAGGTCGCCGAGGATCCTCGGATCGTCGGGGTCCCGTTCCAGCGCTCGGGTGACGGCGGCGTCCATCGACTCGGTGTCGTCACGGAGGGCGTGGGCGCCCGCCAGCCACAGTTCGGCCACCTGGAGCGTCGCCAGCCCGTACCGACGGCTCGCGTCGACACAGCTCTGGGCGCGTTCCAGGCAACGCTCACGGTCGAACGCCGCCAACGCGATGTCGGCCAACGACAGGTCCATGACGGCCACGGTGACCATCGCTCCATGGCGAGCTGCCAGGTCGCGGGTCTCCCAGAGCCCGGTCGTGTCACCATCGATCCAGCGTTCGAGCGCGATCTCCTGGCGGGCACGCAGTTGCCACTCGGCCAGATCGTTCGCCTCGGCGATGCCGGCGGCTCGCTCGAACGCCGCGATGGCCTGTTCGGGGGACCGTGTCCTGATGACCCGGCCGAGCACCTCGAGCGCCTCGCACGCCACTGCGGGACGCCCACCGGTCGTGGCGTGCTCCACCGCCGCGCGAGCGACCTGCTCGGCGGTCGTGAGGTCGTCGGTGTCGAGAGCGACATGGGCCGCGACGGCCTCCACATCGGCGATGAGAGCGCCCGGTCCGGCGTTCTCCACCAGCAGGCGTGCTCGATCGGTGAAGTCCGCAGCGGTCTCGAGGTCACCGGCGGCGATGGCTGATCGAGCGAGCACGATGAGCAGACCGACGCGTCGCTCGGCGTCGACCTCGTCGGTGTCCATGCGGTCGGCCAGGGGACGACCGACGGCGATGGCGTCGAGCGGTTTCCCGGACTGTGACGCGATCTGCACGAAACACTCGTCGGCATCGAGTCCGGCCGACGAATCGGCAGCCAGGGCACGAGCGCGCCCGATCGTCGCCTCGGCCGTGGCGAGCGCTCCCGCACGGAGTGCACGACGGGAGCTCTCGACCAGGCGCTCGGAGGCGACCACGTGGTCACCCGCCTGCTCCGCGAGCTCGGCAGCGAGCTCGCACCAGGGGCCGGGGAGGTCGGGATGAGCGTTCTCCACGGCCGGCCATGCCCGGCGAGCCAGCTCCCGTCGCTCGGGTGGCAGGAGGTCGGCCAGCACCGCCTCGCGTGTCAGCACGTGTCGGAAGCGGAAGTCCTGGCCGTCGACCTCGACGAGCTGGGCGTCCACGGCCTCGCGGAGGGCATCGACGGTGGTGCGTCCATCGACGTCGGCCACCGCGGGGATGAGGTTCCAGTCGAACCTGCGACCGAGCACCGCGGCTGCCTGGACCACCCTGCGGGTGGATGGTTCGAACGTCGCCATCCGCGTCCTGATCGACCGGGAGACGTCGGTCGGTACCGACGGGGTGAGCGCGCCCGTGGTCGCCCATCCGCCGTCGTGGACGAGCACCTGTGACGAGACGAGACCAGCGAGCAGCTCCTCGGCGAGGAACGGGTTGCCGTCGCTGTGCGACACGACGAACTCCACCACGTCCGCGGGGGCGGATGCCTCGCCGAGCGCCGCCACGACGAGACGCTCGATCTCGTCGGAGGTCAGCGCCGACAGCTCGGCAACGATGGCTGAAGGATGTCGTCGGAGTCGAGCGAGCGTGTCGACGGCACCATCGAGACGAGCGGTCGCGATGCACAGGACGCGCTGGTCGACCAGAGCGTCAGCGAAGTACTCGACCATCGCGAGGGTCTCGACATCGGCCCAGTGCAGATCCTCGATCAACAGCACGGCACCCGACCGCCGAGCGAGCACACCCAGCAGTCGAACCGCCGCTTCGTTGACCACGACCGGCGACTCGTCGATCCCGACCTCGGTCGTGACCCGCCAGGCGGGCACCAATCGTCCGAGATGTCCCTCGAAGCCGGCCAGGTCGGGTGTCGCCGGGCGTCCGCCGCCTCGGAAGGCGCCGAGGAAGGCCTCCGTCAGCGGACGGTAGGGCACCGACGCGCCCTCGGGGACCGACCGTCCCGAAAGCATCGCGAGCCCGGCGTGCTCGGCACGTGCGAGCGACTCGCGTGCGAGGCGGGACTTCCCCGCTCCGGCCTCCCCGACGATGACCACCACACCGCCGTTGCCTGCAGCGGCCTCGTCGATCCCCCGCCCCAGCACGTCCAGCTCACGTTCGCGTCCCACCACGACGGGGCACAACACGGATCGGGCGGCGACCATGCTCCATCATCGCCCACCGTCCGTCGCCTCCGCGACCACCGGTTCGGTCCCGTCCGGATCGGAGGTGGCCGCGGGCACGAGCGTCCGCAGGCGCCGAACCCCGAGCAGTCAGGTGGTGAGGGCGACCGCGAGCGCGTCGGCCTCGCGGGTGCGCAGATCAGTGTTGACCTGCTGACGTTCGAGCAGCTGATCCATCGTCTTCATCGCCTGCGTGATGGGGTGCTCGTCGAAGAAGGCGCGCACATCCGTCACGAGCTCGGGACGGTTCAGCATCGTGATCGAGCCGACCATCCGGACGATCGTGTTCGACGGGAAGCGGTCGAGCGCCTCGGCCCAGCGTTCACGCACGAACGCCCACGAGGCGGCGCCGTGGTGGCGGTTCGCGATGCAGCCCCGCAGCAGGAACGGCGCGTTCTGGGTCTTGACCTCTCCGCTCATGGCCAGCTCACAGGTGCGTGCCACCAGCTCGGCGTCGTCGAACTCGGCCAGCGCGAAGAGATGACGGAGTTGCTCCTGGGGTGTCGCCCCATTGCGGAACCCGTCGAGCATCCGTTCGTAGTCGGTGTGGTCGCCGGTGGCGGCCACGACCGACGTGGCGGCCGACACGAGTTCGGGATCGACCGATCCGGGCTCGGAGCCGGAGCGATCGAACAGCGCCCGACAGTGGAGCTTCATCGGCGTGTCATCGCCCAACACCGCCAGCGCTGCCACCAGCAGACCGCGCAGCTTGCCGACCAGATCGTCCTCGTCGTCGGTCGGGTCGGCCAATGCATCGACCCTGGGCGCGAGGAGCGCGGCCACACGCGACTGGAACGCCGCGTAGGCCTCACCCTCGAGAATCCGCCCGAGTCCGCGCAGTCCGCCCACGATCGCCTGCCAGACGGCGAGATCGGTCTCGGCGCCGAAGCCCTCGACGAACTCGAGGAAGTCCGTCGCGGCGAGACGTCCGGCCACCACTGCGTTCCAGGCATCGTCCACCAGGTTGTAGCGCTCGAGGGTGTCGAGATCGGCGAGGGCATCTCCCGACAGCCGACCGCGCAGCTCATCGTCGTAGGCCACCCGGAAGAACCCGTGACCGCCGGCGTTCACGATCACGGGAGCGTGAGCGTCGGCGAGGGGGACGCGCACCTCGTCGCCCTCGTGGAGGTACCGATCGGTGCGGTCGCCCTGGCGGACGGTGATCGGCACCACCCATCGGGTGCCGTCGTCGGCTGCATCGGCGGCGAACGAGAAACGCGACTGCCCGAGCACCAACTCATCGCCGTCGATGGAGGCCGTCACCAGCGGGTAGCCGGGCTGCCAGATCCACGAGTCCATCATCCGGCGCACCGGTTCGCCGCTGGTGTGCTCGATCGCGTCCCACAGGTCGTTGGTCTCGGTGTTCGCGTACGAATGGGTCCGCAGGTAGTGGTTCACGCCCTCCCGGAACCGCTCGGTGCCGAGGTACTGCTCGAGCATGCGGAGCAGGGCCCCGCCCTTCTGGTAGGTGAGCACGTCGAACATGCCCTCGCAGTCGGCGGGGGAGCGAACGTCGTACTCGACGGATCGAGTGCTCGACAGCGAGTCGGTCTCGAACGCCACGCTGCGCTCGAGTCCGAAGCTGGTCCAGCGCTGCCAATCGGGGCGGTAGGCGTCGCACGCCGCGAGCTCCATGAACGTGGCGAACGCCTCGTTCAGCCAGATGCCGTTCCACCAGCTCATGGTGACGAGATCGCCGAACCACATGTGGGCGAGCTCGTGGGCCACCACATCGGCCACCAGTTGCTGCTCGTTCTGCGTCGACGTCTCGGGATCGACCAGCAGCAGGTTCTCGCGGAACGTGATGCAGCCGAGGTTCTCCATGGCTCCCGCGGCGAAGTCGGGCAGTGCCACCAGATCGACCTTGTCGCCCGGGTAGGCGATGCCGTAGTAGTCCTGGAACCAGCGCAGGCAGAACGCGCCCACGTCGAGCCCGAACCCGGTCAGGTGCGACTTGCCGGGCACGTGCACGATGCGCAGCGGGATGCCGTCGACGTCGACGGTCTCGCTGATCTCGAGCGGGCCCACCACGAACGCGACGAGGTAGGTGCTCATCACCATCGTGTCGGCGAAGGTGATCGACATCTTCGGCGGCGTGCCGTCGGCCGGCTCGTGCGCCTCGCGGCGCAGTTCCGGACCGTTCGAGATCGCGACCAGTGCCGGGTCGACCACGAGGGTGATCCCGAACACGGCCTTGAAGTCGGGCTCGTCCCAGCACGGGAAGGCCCGCCGGCAGTCGGTCGACTGCATCTGGGTCGTGGCGATCACCCGTTCCACACCGTCAGCGTCGTTGTACGTGCTGCGGTAGAAGCCGCGCAGCTTGTCGTTGAGCACACCGTCGAAGAAGATCGTGAGCGTGTGGGCGCCGGGGGTCAGCGGCTCGACGGGGGTCAGGAACAACCGCTCGGTGTCGGTGTCGAGGCGGTGGGCAGCCTCCACGAAGTCGATCCGGCAGAGGTGGATGTCGAGTTCGATGGCGTTCAACACCACTTCGGTGAGCGGTTCGTCACCGGTCACCTCGAATTCGACGTGCACCGTGCCGGCGAACGATCCGGCCACGAGGTCGGGGTACAGGGTGACGTCGTACCGGCTGGGTACGGCGGTGCGCGGGAGACGGTAGGGATCGAGTTCGGCGGTGATGGTCGAAGCGGAGTCGGTCACCCGGCGGATGGTACCGGCGTCCCTGCGGCCGGTAACGTCGTCGGTCGTGTCCAGCATGGTCGTGTCCAGCAACGGTGATGCCCGGTACGACGTCGTGGGGATCGGGAACGCCCTCGTCGACGTGATCGCCCACGCCGACGATCTCTTCATCACCGAGCACGAGCTCGTGAAGGGGTCGATGACCCTGGTCGAGACCGACCGGGCCGTGCAGCTGTACCGGGCGCTCGGGTCGGCCGTCGAGATGAGCGGCGGCTCCGCGGCGAACACGATGTGCGGTGTCGCCAGCTTCGGTGGTCGCGCCGCGTACGTCGGCAAGGTCAGCGACGACGATCTCGGCCAGGTGTTCGGCCACGACCTGCTCGCCGTGGGTGTCAACTTCCGTCCGGGCGCACCGGCCGACGGCGTGCCCACCGGGCGCTGCATCATCGTCGTCACCCCCGATGCACAGCGCACGATGAACACCTACCTCGGGGTGTCGAGCCTGCTGTGCCCGCCCGATCTCGACGAAGCGACCATCGCCGACGGTCGGGTGCTCTACATGGAGGGCTACCTGTACGACCGCGACGACGCCAAGGACGCGTTCCGCACGGCGGCTGCGATCGCCCACGAGGCGGGTCGGAAGGTCTCGCTCACCCTCTCGGACTCGTTCTGTGTCGACCGGCATCGCGACGACTTCCTCGCGCTGGTGTCCGACGAGGTCGACATCCTGTTCGGCAACGACGACGAACTGTGCTCGCTCTACCGCACCGAGTCGTTCGACCACGCCATCACCGAGGTCCGTCAGCACTGTCAGCTCGCCGTGATCACCGTGGGCGCCGACGGCTCGTACGTGGTCACCCACGATGACGTGGTGCACGTGCCGGCCGAACCGGTCACCCGGGTGATCGACACCACCGGGGCCGGCGATCTGTACGCCGCCGGCTTCCTCTACGGGTACACCCAGGGCCGCGACCACGCCGGCTGCGGTCGTCTGGGCTCGATCGCCGCCGCCGAGGTCATCTCCCACGTCGGCCCCCGCCCACTGGTGGAGTTGCGTACCCTGGCGTCGTGACCGATGTGAACCCGACCGATCCCGCCGAGGTTCGTGCCACGGCCGAGCGTTGGCTCGCCGCCGAGCCCGACCACGACATGCGGGACGAGCTCACCGAGTTGCTGGCCGGTCCCGACGATGAGCTGCTGGAGCGCTTCGGCGGTCGTCTGCAGTTCGGTACCGCCGGCCTGCGCGCCGCCGTGGGTGCCGGGCCGCTGCGCATGAACCGTCTGGTCGTACAGCAGGCCGCTGCTGGCCTCGCGGCGCATCTGCTCGCCACCGATCCGCGGGCACGTGAGCGCGGCGTCATCATCGCCTTCGACGCCCGACGCAAGAGCGATCTGTTCGCGAGTGACACGGCGCGAGTGATGGCAGCGCAGGGGATCCGGGCCATGGTGTTCGACCGTGTCCTGCCCACGCCGGTGCTCGCCTGGTCGATCGAACAGGTCGACGCCGCCGCCGGTGTGGTCGTCACCGCCTCGCACAACCCGCCCGCCGACAACGGCTACAAGGTGTACCTCGGCGACGGCGCACAGATCGTGCCGCCCCACGACCAGCTGATCTCCGATCGGATCGACGCGGTCGACCCGACGGCGGTGCCGATGTCCGACGCCGACGATCCCCTGATCGGCGCCGTGGGTCAGGATCTCATCGACGCCTACGTCGAGATGGCGGCGTCGGTCCGGCTCCGTCCGGAGGTTCCGGGGGTCGGTGTCGCGTACACGCCCATGCACGGCGTGGCCGGCGAGCTCATGGTGCGCACGTTCGAGGCGGCCGGCTACGAGGCCCCCGTGCTGGTCGATCAGCAGTTCCGTCCCGATCCCACGTTCCCCACCGTGGCGTTCCCGAACCCCGAGGAGCCCGGTGCGATGGACCTGCTGCTCGACGTGGCGGCTGGCGCCGGTGCCCAGGTGGCGATCGCCAGCGATCCCGACGGCGACCGTCTCGGCGCCGCCATCCCGCAGGCGGATGGTGGCTGGCGTCGGCTCGGGGGTGACGAGATCGGTTGGCTGTTCGCCGACCACATCCTGCGCAACACCAGCGGGAACGATCGCCTCGTCATCACCACCCTGGTGTCGTCATCGTTGCTGACCCGCATGGCCGAGACCCACGGGGTGCACTCGGCCGAGACGTTCACCGGGTTCAAGTGGATCGGGCGCACGATCCTCGACCATCCCCATCTGCGGTTCGTGTTCGGGTACGAGCAGGCCCTCGGTTACCTCGTTGCGCCGCGCCCGCTCGACAAGGACGGCATCTCGGCCGCCGTGATGTTCGCCGAGATCGCCGCCGTGGCCGCCGCCGAAGGTGTCACCCTCCAGGATCGTCTCGACGCGATCACCGCCGAGTACGGCCGGTACACGATGGCCGAGGCGTCCATCCGGATGGAACCCGCCGTGGCGGCCGCGAAGGTGGCCGAGCTGCGCGCCTCACCCCCCGCCGAGCTCGACGGCCGCCCGGTGGTGGAGGTGTCGACCTTCCCCGAGGCGGGCCTCCTGCGCCTCGTGCTCGAGGGCGGCATCCGGGTCCAGGTCCGCCCCAGCGGCACCGAGCCCAAGGTGAAGCTCTACGGCGAAGCGGTCGACGCCGACCCCACCCCCGCCGTCCAGGCCCTCACCCACCACCTCACGAACTGACGTGGGGTCAAGGGTGTCCTCGTTGACATTGGCGCGGTGAGAATCAAGCGAACGCCAGGAACTGACGTGGGGTCAAGGGTGTCCTCGTTGACATTGGCGCGGTGAGAATCAAGCGACGTCGCGGCGGCGCGCTCGGTACATGCTCCTGATCTGGCGGATCGTCTGCTGCCGGCGGTCCCACACCGACTCGTCGAAGCGCACCACGTGCCACCCCACCTCGCTGCACTCGCGATCGCGTTGTTGGTCCTGGCGCTGGGCGACATCACCTCCGTGCCACCACGAGTGTCCGGGTTCGATGGCGAACCGGATGTCGGGCCATGCGAGATCGAGATGGATCACGACCCCGCTGTTGAGCAGGAGTGGGTGCTGCCGCTCCGGCTCGGGCAGCCCGGCGCTGAGCGCGAGGTCGACGAGGAGCTGTTCGAGGCCGGTGGTGGCCGGACGGTCGATGTCGGCGACCCGCTCCAACCAGGCCTCGAACCGGGCGACGCCCGTCCGACCACGGCGGCGGATCGCCGCCAGATACTCCGCCGCGCGGCCGGGAGTCACCAGTTGAAGATGCCATGCGTCCTCCGCAGCGCGCTGGAACGACCTCTCCGGGAGTTCGGCCGCCAGGTCGAACAGCGTTCGCAGGGGACTCGCCACCGAGAGACCGTCGGGGTGCTCGGGGCGTTCTTCCTCGTCGAGCCAGCTCGTCAACGCGATTGTTGCCCACTCGGGTGCCGCCAACCTGCGCCTTTCGTGGATGGTGATCTCGATCGGCTCCGCCGGCATCCTGCGGAGTCCGTGGATCCGGCCTGCTGTCGTTCCGCTCAAGAAGCTCCCGGGGGGAGCCAGGAGATGCAGCATGGTGCATCGGGCCTCGAAGGTGTCGCAGTGCGCGCGGAGTCCCACGACACCGTGCATGGGCCTGACGACGAGTCCGGACGCGACGGCCGCTGCCACGCTCTGGCGAGAGATCCCGAGCGCGCCGAGTTGCGCCACGGTGGCGACCCAGTGCTGGCGGGAGAACAGATCGATGACGCCGGGACGGTGCAGCATGCTCCTGGTGTGCATGCGGAGCACCGCAAAAGGGAAAGTCACATGGTTCTCACCGCGCGAATGTCAACGAGGACACCCTTGACTCGACGTCAGTTCGTGGCGGTGTGGAGGGTGAAGGTGTCGTTGGACCAGAGCTGGGTGTAGCGGTCGGGATCGATCGTCACGGAGACGGCGTCGTCGGGGGTGTTCTGGAGGACGATGTGGGTGAGCACGTCGGCGGCGCGGTCGACGGGACGGAACTCGTCGACCTGGATCGCCCGACGGTCGGTGCGTTGCGTCATGGCGCGGGCCTTGAAGAACCCGATCACGTCGTCAGGACCGGTGTGTCGCGACACGGCGGCGAACATCTCGAGCGACTCGGGACTGTCGGGGCCCCACACCACGTGGCCGTCACGTGCGAACTCGCGGGCCGACACGGCGCGATCGGCCACCTTCACCGCGTTGCCGACCACCACCAGTGCGACCAGCGACAGGGCCACGGCCGCACCGATCCGGTGCCGTGGCAGTCGTCGGGACAGCTCGCGCAGGGCGATGAGCACGAAGATCAGCGCGAGCGGCCCCACCAGGGCCACGTAGCGGCTCCCGGGGGCTCGGAAACTGCCGCCGATCATGAGCAGGGCGATCATGCAGGCCGCGATCGGGAGATCGAGCTGTGGTCGCCGCCACAGCGCCACGCCGAGCCCGGCCACGAGGAGCAGGAGGAAGATCGCGACGGCGATCGCTCCGAGGGCGGCGTTGCCGAGCACGGTCGGACCGTCGCTCGCGATCTGTTGCAGCCCGATCGACTCCATCACGTGGCCGAGGTGGTTCGGGGCGAAACGAACGACGTTGTGGAGGCCGTTGCCCGTGTAGCTCGGCACCAACGTGCTCGGCAGGAGCAGCTCGCTCAGCGCGATGGTGCCCCCCGCCGCGGCGAACGGCAGTGCGAGGCGGCCGAGTACCGGTGTCGCGAGACGCCGGAGTTCGTCGCGGTCGATCGGTTGCCCGTCGAGGCGCCGCTCGCGGGACCACCGGGCGATGGCAGCGACCTGCGCGATGCCGATGGCGCCGATCACGGCCAGACCCTCCCGTCGGACGAGGAACGCGCCGGCCGCCACGGCCCCCATCACGACCAGTGGCCACACGGGGGCGCCCAGCGTGACCAGCGACGACCGGACCCGACGCGAGTCGAGCACGACCAGTGCGGTGACCGCCACCGCCATGAACGAGATCTCGCTCTGGACGAGCTCGGCCCAACCCACGTACTGGGGCGACAGCGCCAGCACCAGCAACCCGCTCATCGCCAGACCGAGCCCCACCCGCGGTCGTGCCAGCAGGTACCAGGCCCCCAGGAACCAGCAGAAGAACAGCGCCTGGGCCACCACCAGACGGTCGAGATCGGTGCCGAGCAACGCCACGAACGGCGAGAGCAGCAGCGGGAAACCCCACGGGTACATCGGTGGACTGAACTCGGGGAGTCCGGAGCGCTCGACGGTGAAGCGGTTGTCGGCCACGACATCACGCACGCCGCCGGAGAAGATCGCCTCGGCCTGGCGGACGTAGAGCGCCCAGTCGTCCCCCCACCAGTGACCCGGACGCCGGGTCAGGAACACGATCGCGACGGTGGCGATCAGGACGAGTCCGACTGCTGCGGCTTCACGCCGCCGCGCGGTGTGGTTCACCGTCGTGGCGGAGCGGTGTCCGCGACGGAGCAGGATCAGGCCCCGCTCCCGAACTGGCGGTCGCCGGCGTCGCCGAGGCCGGGCACGATGAATGCGTGCTCGTTGAGGTGATCGTCGATGGCGGCGGTGATGACGTGGAGGTGGAGACCCTCGTCGCGGAGACGTTGGATGCCCTCGGGGGCCGCCAGCGCGCACACCACCATGATCGGGCCGGGTGCGTCGCGTTCGAGCAGGAGGCGCACGGTGTGGACCAGTGAGCCGCCCGTGGCCAGCATCGGGTCGATCACGATCACCGGTCGGCCCGACAACGTCTCGGGCAGCTTGTTGACGTAGGGCTCGGGCTGGAACGTCGCTTCGTCGCGCGAGATGCCGATGAAGCCGACGTCGGCGTCGGGCATGAGCTCCTGGGCGGCGTGTACGAAACCGAGGCCGGCACGCAGCACCGGCACGACCACCGGCTGCACGGTGAGTCGGCGCGCCGGTGCGGTGGTGAGCGGCGTCTCGACGGTGGTCTCGTGGGTCGGGAGCCGGCGGGTGGCTTCGGCCAGCAGCAGGGTGCCGATGCGCTCGAGGTTCTGCCGGAACAGCGCGTTGGGCGTGTCGCGGTCGCGGATGCGGGCCAGTGAGTCGGCCACGAGGGGGTGGTCGACCAGGGTCACGGCCACGCCGCGCCCAGGCGAAGGATCCGACACGGTGGCCGGATCGGGCTGCGGGTCGGTCATGGCGTGGCTCCCAGTGCGTGTTCGGCGCGCAGCAGCGCGTAGCGGGGTTTGATGAGTCCGTTGATGATGCGCAGCCGCTCGGGGAACGGGGCGAAGGCGCTCTTGACGGCGTTGATGGTGAGCCACTCGAAATCGTCGAGACCCCACCCGAACGCGTCGGCGAGTTGCACCATCTCGTTGGTCATCGAGGTATCGCTCATGAGCCGGTTGTCGGTGTTGACCGTGACCCGGAATCGCAGCCGCTTGAGCATGCCGATCGGGTGATCGCGGATCGAGGGCACCACCCCGGTGTTCACGTTCGAGGTGGGGCACAGCTCGAGCGGGATGCGGCGGTCGCGCACGTACCGGGCGAGTCGACCGAGCGACTCCTGGCCGGGTGCGCCCGTGATGTCGTCGACGATGCGGACGCCATGACCGAGCCGGGCTGCGCCGCAGTACTGCAGTGCTTCGGCGATGCTGGGGAGGCCGAACGCCTCGCCAGCGTGGATGGTCGCCTGGAAGTGCTCGCGCATGACGTACTGGAACGCGTCGAGATGCCGCGACGGCGGGTAACCGGCCTCGGCGCCGGCGATGTCGAATCCGACCACACCGCGATCGCGCCACCGCACCGCGAGTTCGGCGATCTCGAGGCTGTGCGCGGCGGTGCGCATGGCGCACAGGATCGTGTAGATCGTGAGGTCGGTGCCCTCGGCGCCCCGACGGAACCCCGTGGTGGCGGCATCGACGATCTCGTCGAGGGTGAGGCCGCCGTCGAGGTTCAGTTCAGGGGCGAAGCGGACCTCGGCGTAGACGCAGCCGTCGGCCGCCAGGTCCTGGGCTGCCTCGAACGCCACTCGTTCGATGGCGTCGCGGTGCTGCATCACCCCGACGGTGTGGGCGAACGTCTCGAGGTACAGCACGAGGTCGTTGCGCTTGGCGCCGCGGTTGAACCAGGTCTGCAGCTCGTGCACGTCGGTGGTGGGGAGGTCGCGGTAGCCGTACTCGTCCGCGAGCTCGATCACCGTGGCCGGTCGCAGCCCACCGTCGAGATGGTCGTGCAGCAGCGCCTTGGGTGCGCGCTCGATGAGCTCGAGTCCCGTACCACCGTGGGTCGGTCGTTCGTCGGTGGCCGCGCTCATGCCGCCACCGTGTCGAGTCGGCGCAGCGGCAGCTCGGGGGTGCGTTGCAGCCAGTTCCAGTCGGGGTAATGGGCCGATTCGGAGATGCAGTGGACCGTGTAGGCGTGGCGGCTGGTGTCGGATCGGTTCACGTCGCTCCAGTGGGGCAGGAGCCCGTCGAGCACCACCAGGGTGCCGGCCGGCACCTCGAGGGGGACGAGCTGATCGGGTGGGATGGGCAGCGGGGTGGGGTCGAGGGTCTCGAAGCGGGTCAGATCGGCCCCGCCGACGGGATCGGCCCCGGTCCGCTTGAACAGTTCCCGGAGTCCGGTGCGATGGCCGCCGGGAGCGGCCCACAGGCATCCGTTGTGGACCGTGGCGTCCTCGATCGCGAACCAGAAGCCGGTGACCGAGAGGGGCTCGGTGTGGAGGAAGGTGGCGTCCTGGTGGCATCCGACCTCGCCGCCGATGCCGGGCTGCTTGAAGATGTACATGCTCTGGAGGGCGAGCGGGTCGCGGAGGCCGATGTCGTGGGCCACCTCGGCCAGTGCGGGCGTGTAGGTGAACCGCTCGAACACGGCGTCGAGGTCGTGCTGGGCATGGCCGATCTTGTTGATGCTCAGCTCCTTGGGCTGCCGCAGCCCACCGTGGTCGTCGAAGGCGTCGGGTTCGAAGAAGCACCAGATGGTCGACGCGCTCTCGAGGAACTCGGTGTTGCTCGTGCGCTCCTGGGTGTCGGTGGTGAAGACGCTCTGGTGTTCGCCCGGTTCCCAGGCCTGGACCAGTTCGAGTGCTCGTTCGCGGAGCGCGCCGCAGTTCGCTCGGTCGACGAAGTCCTCGACCACCACGAACCCCTGGTCGCGGAAGCACCGGAGTTGGTCGTCGGTGAGCACACCGAGAGCGTAGCGACGCCGCCACCGGTCGGCTTCGGCGCCCGCCGCCCCGGTGTCAGCCAGCGTCGACGAGTGCGGCGAACCCCGGATCGACCACGTCGCGGGCGATCCGCTGGCGTTCTGCGTACGGGGCGAACGAGGCGTCGAGCGCGTGCCCGGTCAGCGCACGCACCTCTGGCCACGTGAGCTCGAAGGCATCGGCCACCGCGAGCAGCTCGCTGGAGGGCATCACGTGGCTCATGAGCCGGTTGTCGGTGTTGACGCCGACACTGAACCCGGCTCGCAGGAACGGGCCGATCGGGTGGGCGGCCACCTCCTCGACCGCGCCGATCTGCACGTTGCAGGTGGGCGCCATCTCGAGGTGCACACCGCGGTCGAGCACGTGCTGGGCGAGCGGTCCGAGTCGGAGGTCGCCGGCAGATTCGCCGGACTGATCGTCGCTGCTCGAGCTGCGGTCCGAGCCCTGGCGGGCGAGCGAGGTGTCGGCCAGGAGCCGGACTCCGTGGCCGATGCGGTGGGCTCCGTGGGCGAGCGCGTCGGAGATCAGCTCGAGATCGGGGGGCTCGCTGGCGTGGATCGTGATGTTGAGGTGCCGGGCCCGGGCGAACGCGAGCGCCTCGGCGTGCAGCGACGGCGGCCAGCCGGTCTCGGCGCCGGCGAGGTCGAAGGCGACCACTCTGGGGTCGACGCGTCGGAGGCGGTCGACCAGTTGCGCGATCTCGAGCGAATCGGTCTCGGTGCGCATCGCGCAGCAGATCGCGTTGACGACGATCGTTCGGCCCGCAGCCCGTGCCGCTTCCTCACCGCGACGGAACCCGTCGGTCACGGCGGCCACGGCATCGTCGAGGGCGAGCCCGCCGGTGGTGTGCAGCGCCGGCGCGAAGCGGATCTCCGCGTAGACCACTCCGTCGGCTGCCAGATCGTGCACGGCCTCGGCGGCGATGCGGCCGAGGGCGTCGGCGGTCTGCATCACGGCCAGGGTGTGCTCGAAGGTGGCGAGGTACTGGAGGATGTCGTTGGTGTCGGCGCCGCGGGTGAACCACGCCTGCAGCTCGTCGGGGTCGGTGGACGGGAGTTGCCAGCCGATGTGGTCGGCCAGCTCGATCACGGTGGTGGGTCGCAGCCCGCCGTCGAGGTGGTCGTGCAGCAGCACCTTCGGAACGGCCACGGCGATCTCGGGGGTGAGCGCTGCGGGTCCTCCGTCTCCGAGGGGGTGCGTCAGGTCTGCCCCTTGAACCACGGGATGCCCTCCTCTGCTGGCGGTCGCAGTCGTTGTGCTCCGACCGACACGGCCACCAGGGTGACCACGTACGGGGTCACGAACACGAGCTGGTTGTTGGGTCGCTCGGCCGCGTAGTAGGCCCAGAACAGCGCGATGCCGATCAGCGCGGCGATGCCCATCCCGGTGAAGTTGCGGGTGACCAGCATCCACACCGCCGAGAGCCCGAGACCGATGGCGGCCGACAGCAGCAGGGCGCGCACGACCTGTTCGGGGCTGGTGCGCAGCGTGATGCCCTGGGCATATCCGAACAGACCGGCACCGGCCGCGATCCCGGCGGGCCGCCAGTTGCCGAAGATGAGCGTGGCGAGACCGAGGAAGCCACGACCGGCCACCTGCGCCTCCTGGTAGCGGTTGGCGAACAGCACGAGCACGGCACCACCGAGACCGGCGAGACCACCGGAGATCGCGAGGCCGAGGTGTCGCATCTTGGCCACCGAGACGCCGAGCGATTCGGCGGCAGCGGGTCGCTCGCCCGCCGCCCGCAACCGGAGACCGATCGAGGTCGACCACACCACGTAGCCGGCCAGCACGAAGATGGCGGCGGTCAACACGACGTCGTACGACACGTTGGTGGTCATGCCCTTGGCGAACCCGCCGAGGTCGGCCAGGATGAACCACCCCTGTCGCTCGATCCAGCCGAACACGTCGGGCGTCTGCCACCCGAACAGATCACCACCCGAGGTGAACGGCATCGTGAAGCGGCCCATACTGCCCGAGTTGCCCGGCGACGACGTGACCGAGCCGCCGGGCACGCCGGTGAACAGCTCGTTGGCCATGAAGCGCGCCACGCCGGGCGCGAGGATGTTGATGGCGAACCCGGCCACGATGTGGTTCACGCCGAACGTGGTGGTGGCGAGGCTCATCAGCAGACCGGCCAACAGGCCGCCCACGATGCCGCCCACCACGGCCATCCACGGTCCGTACTGCCAGCCCCACCAGCCGGCGAAGATCGTGCCCATGATCATCATGCCCTCGAGGCCGATGTTCACGGTGCCGCTGCGTTCGGCGAACAGACCGGCCAGACCGGCCAGCGCGATGGGTGCGGCGGTGCGAAGTGCGACACCGAACGTGCCGCTCGAGGTGAGGTCGTCGTTGCCGCTGAGCACCCGCCCGAGCGACATCGAGACGACGCCGATCATCGCGAAGATCATCATCCGGTAGCGCGGCGTGTGGATGATCTTCCGCCAGCCGTGCATCTCGTCGCCGGTCTCGTCGCCGGTGACGTCGGGGGTCTCGTTGGTCGTGGAGCTCATGTCCGGACCCCCGCGGCGTCGGCCTGACCGGGCGGTGAGGACGGTGGGGGTTCGTGGATCGCCTTGGAGGCCGCGCTCGCGGCAGCGGCGTCGTTGCGGCGCTTGACGACCTCGTAGGCGATGATGGCCGAGAGCAGGAACGAACCCTGCATGATCACGCCGATCTCCGGCGGGATGCCGATGCGGCTGAGTGGCTGGGTGCCACGCTCGATCGTGCCCCACACGAACGCTGCGGCGGCGATGCCGGCGGGGTGGTTGCGGCCCAGCAGCGCGAGTGAGATGCCGGTGAAGCCGAGCAGGCGGGGGAACTGGTCGCCGTACTTGAAGAACTGCGGGTCGGCCAGCAGCGAGTGCATGCCGATCAGGCCGGCGACGGCCCCCGAGAGGATGATCGTCTTCATGATCATCGCGTTGGGGTTGACGCCCGACGAGCGTGCCGCCTCCGGGTTGGCGCCCGACAGCCGCAGCTCGAAGCCGAAGCGGCTGCGGTTGAGCAGTAGGTGATACCCGATGCCGAGGGCGATGGCGAACGGGAGGAACCCGAGGAGATCGGCGTTGCCGAAGTCGAGGCCGGTCCACTCGAAGAGGCGGTCGAGTGTCGGGAGGCGGGCCGACGGTGGCAACGTCTCGGTCTGGGCCACGAGGCTGCCGGTGACCTGCTCGCGGAACTGTTCGGCGAGCAGGAACGCCACGAGTCCGGTCGCGATGAAGTTGAGCATGATCGTGGAGATCACCTCGTTGACGTTGCGGGTCACCTTGAGGATCGCGGCGATGGACGCCCACGCCGCTCCGACGAGCATCGCGACGAGCAGGATGAACGTCACGTGGATCGGCGCCGGGAGGCTGACCTGTGCGCCCGCCCATGCCGCCACGAGTGCGGCGAGGATGTACTGGCCGTTGGCGCCGATGTTGAACAGGTTCATCTTGAACCCGATCGCCACCGCCACCCCCGAGACGTAGTACGGCACCGATCGGTTGATGATCAGCACGATCGACTCGGCCGAGTTGACGTTCTTCCACATCTCGTTGAACGCGGTGAACGGGTTGTTCCCGCTGAGCAGCAACGCGATCGACGAGATGATGATGGCGGCCGCCGCCGCGGCGACCGGTGCGATGAGCGCCCGTCCGAATCGTCCCATGTCAGTGCACCTCCGCGACGTTGGCGCCGGTCATGTACGAGCCGAGGTCGGCCGGTGTGACGGTGGAGGGGTCGAGCTCGGCCACGATGCGCCCCCGGAGCATGACCAGGAGCCGATCGGACAGTCCGATCAGCTCCTCGAGGTCGGCCGAGATGAGGAGGGTGGCGAGCCCGGCCGCGCGGGCGTCGCGCAGGATGTCCCAGACGACAGCTTGGGCGCCCACGTCCACCCCGCGGGTCGGGTGCGCCGCCAGCAGCACCTTGGGCTCCGACATCATCTCGCGGCCCACCACCAGCTTCTGCTGGTTCCCGCCCGAGAGGGCGAACGCCGGCACGTCGATGCTGGGTGTGCGCACGTCGAACCGCTCGACGATCTCGGCGGTACGGGCTCGAGCGCCGTCACGGTCGATCCACGGGCCCTTGGCGTACGGCCGGACCCGCTGGTGGCCGAGGATCGCGTTCTCCCAGATGCTGAACGGGAGGGCGAGTCCGTCCTTCTGACGATCTTCGGGGATGTACCCCAGACCACGTGCCTTGCGTTCCAGCGTGGAGTACCGGCTGATGTCGAGTCCGTCGAGCAGGATCGTGCCGCTGGCGTGTTCGAGCCCCATGATCGCCTCGACCAGCTCGGCCTGACCGTTGCCCTCCACCCCGGCGATGCCGACGATCTCGCCGACGTGCACGGCGAAGTTGGCGCGGTCGAGGGCTCTCCGGGCGGAGTCGGCGTCGCCCTCGACGGTGAGGTCGTGCACCTCGAGGGCTCGCTGCCGGGTGACGGTGCTCTCGCGGGTCTCGGGGGTGGGCAGCTCGCTGCCGACCATCATCTCGGCGAGTTGTCGGGCGGTCACGGTGCTGGGGTCGGACACCTCGCCCACGGTCTTGCCGGCCCGGATCACGGTGATGGCATCGGCGTGGCGCAGCACCTCGTCGAGCTTGTGCGAGATGAAGATGACGGTGGCCGGCTGCGCCTCTTGCCCGTAGCGCATGATCTTGGTCCGTGTCAGCTCCCGGAGCGACGCGAACAACTCGTCGACCTCCTGGGGCACCAGCACGGCGGTCGGCTCGTCGAGGATCAGGATGCTCGCGCCCCGGTACAGCACCTTGAGGATCTCGCAACGCTGCTTGTCGCCGACGCCGAGGTCGCTGACCAGGGCGTCGGGGTCCACCTCCAGGCCGTAGTGGCGGCCGAGCTCGCGCAGCTCGTTCTTGGCCTGCTTGACGTCGAGCTTCCAGAACCGACCGGGTTCCTGGCCGAGCACGATGTTCTCCCACACCGTGAAGTTTTTCGCCAGCATGAAGTGCTGGAAGACCATGCCGATCCGGCGCTCGATCGCGTCCTTCGGCGAACGGAAGTGCATGTCCTTGCCGTAGACCTTGATCGTGCCTTCGTCGGGTTGGTGCGCGCCGTACAGGGTCTTCATCAGCGTCGACTTGCCGGCGCCGTTCTCGCCCACGATCGCGTGGATGGTGCCGGGTCGCACCGAGAGATCGACCCCGTCGTTCGCCACCACCCCGGGGAAACGCTTCACGATGTCCCGCAGTTCGATGGCGAGGGGTGCGCTGGGCGCGTCCGCCGTGTCGTTCATCGGGTGTGTTCTAGTCGATCGCGCGGGGTGGTGACGGCAACGAGCGCAGCGTCGGAGGAACGGCTGCGGACGCGACGATGCCCGCCCGGCGCTCGGCCGGACGGGCATCGTCGCGTGGTCTCACGACCCGGAGGTCGGTCAGGACCCGAGAGGTACAGGTCAGCGGGTGACCGGGACCTCGATCTCGCCGGAGGCGATCTGCTCGGCGAAGGCGTCGAGCTGATCGACGATGTCGTCGATGAACCCGCCGCTGGTCGAGTAGCCGACACCGTCGGAGGCGGTATCGAACACCTTGACGCCACCGGAGAACCCGGCTCCGGCGGTCTCGCTGATGGTCTCGAACACCGCCACGTCGACCCGCTTCAGCATCGAGGTGAGGATGTAGGGCTGGAGGTCCTCGCCCACCAGCTCGTACTGGTCGCTGTCGACGCCGATGGCCCAGACGTCGCCGGGCTCGCCGGCTTCGCGGGCGGCCTCGAACGCACCGAGACCCGAAGCGCCTGCAGCGGAGTAGACGATGTCGGCGCCGGCCTCGTACATGCCGGCGGCGATCTCCTTGCCGCGGGCGGGGTCGGCGAACCCGGTGAAGTCCGGCGGCTGGGTGATGTAGCTGGCGAGGATCTCGATGTCGGGGTTGACGGCCTCGGCGCCGGCGGCGAAGCCGGCCTCGAAGCGCTTGATGAGGTCGTTCTCGACGCCACCGATGAAGCCGACCGTGCCGGTCTGGCTCTTGAGCGCGGCGGCTGCACCGACCAGGAACGAACCCTCCTGCTCGGCGAACACGAGCGAGGCGACGTTGTCGAGCTCGATCACGCTGTCGATGATGGCGAAGTTCGTGTCGGGGTTGGCCTCGGCGCCCGCGGTGATCGCATCGCCCCAGAGGAATCCGACGCCGATGATGAGCTCGTTGCCCTGGTCGATCAGGCCCTGGAGGCGCTCGGCGCGGTCGCCGTCGCCCGTGGGTGTGGACTCGTTGCCCGTGATGCCCAGCTCGGCGGTCGCCTGGTCGAGACCGGCGGCGGCGGCGTCGTTGAACGAGCGGTCGCCACGACCGGTGATGTCGAACAACAGACCGACGCTGAGGTCACTGCCGTCGACCATCTCGTCGGTCATGTCCTCGTCGGTCATGTCCTCGTCGGTCATGTCCTCGTCGGTGTCGGGCGCGTCGGTGGCCGGCGGCTCGGTGACGGGTGTGGCGTCGTCGTCGCCCCCACAGGCTGCGGCGGTGAGGCCGAGAGCTGCGGTGACGGCGACGGCAAGCATCTGCTTGCGCTTGATCATGTCTCCCCCTTGTCGGGAACGTGCCCTGGTGGGCGATGTGTGGGACCGCTCGCGGGCGGGTGTGTGGTGTCCGTGTTCACGCGGAACCCCCGGATGTTACCGCCGAGTACCTGTCCCCGGCGTGCACGCGGTCGCGGATCGCTCCGTACTCCGGACGCCGCGGTACGGGCACCCGTGGCCCGTATCATGGGGCCCATGGCGTCCCGCCCGTCCGCTCGCCGCCAGGTGAGCCAGCAGCGCTTCCTGGCGCGGCGTGTCGTGGTGGGCGTGTTCCTCGGGCTGGCGCTGCTCGGCATCGTGCGGGTGCTCGGTGGGCTGCTGGGCAGCGAGAACGGCTCGGCGTCGCCGCCCGAACTGCTCACCGCCGCCGAGGAGGCCCCGGCAGTGACCTCCGATGTCGGTGCGTCCGATGACGACTCGAGCGATGTCGCGCTCGCCCTGGGGGTGGCCGCCGGCGACGAGACCGGGCTGGCGGTCGATGGTGCCGACACCCCCGATGCAGCTGACGATCCCGGTGCCGCGGGCGAGCGGGAGCCACGCGGCCCCCCGACGCCTGCCGACCCGGCGCGGGTGCTCATCGTGGGCGACAGCGACGCCGGAACGTTCGGACCGTACCTCCAGCAGGTGCTCGCCGAGTCACGGGTGACCGAGACGGCGCTCGACTACAAGGTGTCGTCGGGGCTCGCCCGGCCCGACTTCTTCGACTGGCAGGCCGAGCTCCAGACCAAGGTGCCCGAGTTCGACCCCGACATCGTGGTGATCACGTTCGGCGGCAACGACGGGCAGTTCCTGGCCGACCGGAGCGGATCGTCGGTGGTGGGCCAGGCCCGGCCCGACTCCGACAACAGCGAGTGGACCTCCGAGTACCGGCGTCGCGTGCGCGACGTGGTCGACTACCTCGCTGCCGACGATCGCACCGTCATCTGGGTGGGCATCCCCAACCACGTCGACCCCGGGGTGCGGTTCCGGATGCAGGTGCAGGACGAAGCGGTGAAGGCCGAGCTGGCCGAGCACCCCGAGGTCCGGTTCGTCGACGCCTGGACGCGGTTCGCCGGCCGTAACGGTGGTTTCGCCGAATTCCTCATCGACCCGCGCGACGGCCAGGGCAAGCCGGTGCGCGCCAGCGACGGCTTCCACCTCAACCGGGTGGGCGCCGAGATCCTCGCGATCGACATCGCTGCGGTGGTGTTCGACGAGCTGCGGACCCGCGGCGCCCAGATCTGACGGTCACTGGGTGCGGCCGCGCTCCTGGATGGCCGCACGGCGGGCCGCCACCTCCTCGGGTGAGAACTGCGTGCGCTGCCACGCGCGCGCATCGCGCGCTTCGGTCTCCCAGGCATCGTCGTCGAACGTGACCGTGGCGTACGTGGAGCGGATCTGACGAACGCCGTCGGCCTCGTTGCCGACGATGTCGGCGGCCAGCTGGAGGGTGAACGGCATCAGCTCGTCATGGGGCACGACGTGGTTGACGAGGCCCCACTGGAGCGCCTCGTCGGCCGACATGAAGTTGCCCGTGAAGCTCATCTCGCGGGCTCGGCGCACGCCGATGGCCTGGGGGAGGAGCACGGTGAGGCCCCATCCGGGCATCACCCCCACCCGGGCGTGGGTGTCGCCGAACTTGGCGTGTTCGGAGGCCACCAGGAAGTCGCAGTTGAGCGCCAACTCGAACCCACCGGTGACCGCCACACCGTTGATCGCGCCGATCAGCGGTTTGGTGAGCTTCGGGAACGGTCCGCGCACACCGCTGCGGTTCGCCGACCCGTCGGCCCCCGAACCGCCGCCGAGGTTCCCGCCCGAGCTCCCGAGCTCCTTCAGATCGAGCCCGGCGCAGAAGGCGGGGTCGGCGCCGGTGAGGACCAGCACGTCGACGTCGGCGTCGGCATCGGCATCGCGCATGAGCTGGGGGAGCAGTTGCAGCACCTCGCTCGACAGGGCGTTGCGCGCCGCGGGCCGGTTCAGGGTGATGGTGGCGATCCGGTCGGTCACGTCGAGCAGAACGGGTGCGGTGGTCATGGGTCCATCATGCGTGACCGAACGGGTGCGGTCACGACCCGAGCGGCCGCTGACAATGGCGGTAACAATGGGCCACGCATGTCCGACCCCGTCACCGTCGTCTCCGATCGGCTCCGGCCCGTGTTCGCCGAGGTCTCGGGGCGCGCCGACGCAGATCCGGTGGTGCGTCCGTCCGACCGGGCCGATGCCCAGGCGAACGGCGCCCTCGCCCTCGCGAAGCAGGTGGGCACGAACCCGCGTGAACTGGCCGAACGGATCGTGACGCGTCTCGACGAGACCGGGGTGCTGGCCGACGTCTGCAGCGGGGTCGAGATCGCCGGTCCGGGCTTCTTGAACCTCACGTTCCACGACCACTTCCTCGCCCGTGAGCTCTCCTCGGTCGCGTCCGATCCCCGTCTGGGTGTGGTTCCCGTGGCGTCGCCGCGCACCGCGGTGGTCGACTATTCGGCTCCCAACGTGGCCAAGGAGATGCACGTGGGGCACCTCCGCTCCACCGTGATCGGCGATGCCCTCGTGCGGATGCTCGAGTTCGCCGGCCACCGGGTCATCCGCGAGAACCACATCGGCGACTGGGGTCGTCCGTTCGGGATGCTCATCGAGCACCTGCTCGACATCGGTGAGGACGCGGCCGCCGAGGGGCTCTCCCAGGGTGATCTCGACGGTTTCTACAAGGCGGCCAACGCCAAGTTCGCTGCCGACGAGGGGTTCCAGGAACGTGCCCGTGAGCGCGTCGTGCTCCTCCAGGCGGGCGACGCCGTCACGCACGAGCTGTGGGACCGCCTGGTGGCGATGTCGACCGCCTACTTCAACACCGTCTACCGCCAGCTCGGCGTGCTGCTCACCGATCACGACATCGTGGGCGAGAGCGTGTACCAGCCCCTCATGGCGGGCACGATCGAGCGGCTCGAGGCCTCGGGTCTGCTGACCGAGAGCGACGGCGCCAAGGTGGTGTTCCCGCCAGGGTTCACCAACCGTGAGGGCGATCCGCTCCCGCTCATCATCCAGGCGCGTACCGGCGGGTTCAACTACGCGACCAGCGACCTCACGTGCGTGATCGATCGCGTCGAGCGGCTGGGTGCCGACCTGCTGCTCTACGTCGTGGGTGCGCCGCAGCAGCAGCACCTGCAGATGGTGTTCGAGGTGGCGACCATGGCCGGATGGTTGCAGCCGCCGGCCGAGGCGGTGCACGTGTCGTTCGGCAACGTGCTCGGCGCCGACCGCAAGATGCTCCGGAGCCGCAGCGGCGAGGCCGTGAAGCTGGTCGAGTTGCTCGACGAGGCGGTCGAGCGTGCCGCGGCGGCCGTCGACGAGAAGAACCCCGACCTCCCCGACGCCCAGCGATCCGAGGTCGCGCGCATGATCGGCATCGGCGCCGTGAAGTACGCCGACCTGTCGAACGACCGCATCAAGGACTACGTGTTCGACTGGGACCGCATGCTGTCGTTCGACGGCAACACCGCCCCGTACCTGCAGTACGCGCACGCCCGCATCCGCTCGATCTTCCGGCGCGCCGGGGCCGATCCGATCGCAGCGGCTGCCGCGCCGATCATGCTCGACGAACCCCACGAGCGAACGCTGGCCAAACGGCTGCTCGCGTACCCCTCCGTGCTCGACGACACGCTCTCGTCGTACTCACCGCACAAGCTGTGCACGTATCTGTTCGAGGTGGCCCAGGACTTCACCGCCTTCTACGAGCACTGCCCGGTGTTGCGCGCTGACCACGAGACGGTGCGGGTGAGCCGGCTCGCGCTGTGCGCCGTGACCGCCGGCACGATCGCCCACGGCCTCGGGTTGCTCGGCATCGACGCCCCCGAGCAGATGTGACCGGCCCACGCATGATGATGACGATCCCACCCATCCGGACATGACCGCACTGCCGCTCCATCTCCTGCCCGACTCGGCCGCGGTCGATGCCCATGGCCGACTCGCGATCGCCGGGTGCCGCGTGGCGGACCTGGCCGCCACCTACGGCACCCCGCTGTTCGTGTACGACGAGGAACACATCAGGGCCCGTTGCCGCGAGGCTGTCGAGGCGTTCGGGCGCGAGCGCGTGGTGTACGCCACCAAGGCGTTCCTGTGTCGGGCGATGGCCCGTCTCGCGTACGACGAGGGACTCCTGCTCGACGTCGCGACGGGTGGGGAGCTGCACGTGGCGCTCGCCGCCGGGGTGCCCGGACCGTCGTGCGTGATGCACGGGAACAACAAGAGTCTGGGGGAGCTGCGCCAGGCGCTCGAGGCGGGGGTACGCCACATCGTGGTCGACTCCTTCGACGAACTCGACCGGCTCGATGTGCTGCACGCCGAGGGGATGCGGTCCACGGGTTCCGGTGCTGCGCCCGAGGTGCTGCTGCGGATCACGCCGGGTGTGCACGCCCACACCCACGAGTTCATCGCCACCGGTCAGGACGACTCGAAGTTCGGCTTCAACCTCGCGAACGGCGACGCCGCCCGGGCGGTTCAGCGAGCCAGGTCGTCGTCGGCCGTCGAGCTGGTCGGGTTGCACTGTCACATCGGCTCGAACGTGTTCGACGCCGCCAGCTTCGCCCGTGCCGCCGACGTGATGGCGGGGTTCGCCGTGCCGCTCGATCTCCCGCACCTCGTGCTGGGCGGCGGCCTGGGTGTCGCGTATGTCCAGGGCGAGGTGGCGCCCACCATCACGGAGTGGGGCGAGGTGCTGCTCGATGCGTGCCGGTCGCTCGGCGTGCGCTCGACCGTGAGCGTCGAGCCGGGTCGCGCCATCGTGGCCGCCGCCGGGATGACCGTGTACACGGTGGGCACCATCAAGCAGATCCCCGGCGTGCGCACGTACCTCGCGGTCGACGGTGGAATGAGCGACAACCCACGTCCGGTGCTCTACGGCTCGGGGTACGAGGCGTTCCTGCCGCGTGCCACCACGGCCGAGCGCGACGGCAGCTACCGCGTGGTGGGCAAGCACTGCGAGAGCGGCGACGTGCTGCTGTTCGAGGCCCGCCTGCCGTCGTCGGTGGCGGTGGGCGATCTGCTCGTCACGCCGGTGACCGGTGCCTACGGCCAGTCGATGGGGTCGAACTACAACCGCATCGCGCGGCCGCCCGTCGTGTTCGTCCGCGACGGGCACGCACGAGTGGTCGTGCGCCGCGAAACGTACGACGACCTGCTCGCCACCGACGTGGGGTGACCCGCGTCGGGTGGTCCAGGCTCCACGACCGGAGCGCGGGCCGGTGTCAGCCGCGTCGACCGCGTTGCTCGAGGTAGCGCCGCGAGACCTGACGCGACTCCGGGTCACCCATTGCCACGACCAGCGCGTCGGCGTCGGCGGCGTTGCGGCGGGTGCCGATCAGATCTTCGGTGGCCGCGTTCACCTGCTGTTTGGTGGTTCGGAGTGCGTAGCCGGACTTGGTCGCCAGCTCGTTCGCGAGCTGAGCAGCAGCGGTGTGTGCCGCGTCGGCGCCGGCCGCGACCACCCGGTTGACGAACCCGATCGACCGTGCCTCGTCGGCGTGGAACGGTCGGCACGTCAGCACCAACTCCTTGGTGAGTGCGGGACCGATCTCACGGACCAGGCGGGGGATCCCACCCCAGGCGAGCGGGATACCGAGGTCGACCTCGGGGATCGAGAACCGGGTGTCGTCGGCCGCGATGCGGATGTCGCACGCGCCCACGAGTACGACGCCGCCACCCACGCAGTGCCCGTGCACCGCGGCCACGGTGAGCTGCCGGACATCGGTGAGCGCCTCGGCGGCGAGTCGCCCCAGGTCCGCGACGTCGCGCATCGAGACGTCGGGATCGGGGTTGGCGAAGTCGCCGAGATCGAAGCCGGCCGAGAAGCTCCTCCCGGCACCCCGCACCACGACCACCTTGAGTTCGGAGGTCCGGTCGAGCCAGGCGCACGCCTCGACCAGTTCGGCCAGGAGCGCTCGCGACAGCGCGTTGAGCCGTTCGGGTCGGTGCAGCTCGAGCGTGGCGACCGGGTGGCCGGCGTCGACGGTGATCCGGAGCGTGTCGAACGTGGGCACCTGCATCCCCGAAGCTCAGCAGACCCGTCCCTCACGAGGCGAACTGTCTGTGGGGATGGCGCAGATCCGCCGGATTCCCGCGGACAGTTCGGGGGTCTCAGGGGTGACGGCCGGCGAGGTCGAGGAGGCGGGTCTGCAGCGGGGCGTCGTCGGGCACCGCGCCGCTCGGTCCATGACCGAACACCCCGAGGCGCCCGATGAACGGTGCCATCGGTGCGAGCCCCTCCCAGACGACCTCGACCAGGTCGGCGTCGAGATCGGTGTCGAGGCCGACCGCCACGGCGATGTCCCACGTGTGCAGGACGAGGTCGGCCACCCGGAAATCGAGCAGCTGACGGGCGGACATGTCGCCGGCGGGGTGCTCGCACACCATGTCGAACGAGTCGACGGCGGCGAACGCGGCCACCTGTTCGTCGAGCACCCGACGGTAGGCAACCTCCGGCTCGTTCCCCAGCTCGTCCACGCCGAGGATCGCGATCGCCTGGTTGCGGGTGGCGCCGCGCAGGATGCCCGCCGCCATCGCACTTCCCGTCACGACGTGGCCCACCACCTGGCGGACCGACCAGTCGGCGCACGGGGTGGGACGGTCCCAGTCGGAGGGGCCGATGCTCGCCAGGCGGGCGCTGAACATCTCGTCGGCGCGTCGGAGTGGATCGGTGATCGAGGGGGTCACGGCGGGAAACGTATCTCCCGGGGGTGCGTACCGTCCCGTTAGCCTCGCTGACCGTGACCAACGAGACGAGGACGATCCACATCGGGGTGCTCGGGTGCGGGAACGTGGGCGCCGCGCTCGTGCAGCTGATCGAGCAGCAGGCCGACATGATCGAGGCCCGAACCGGTCTCCGGCTCGAGATCACCCGCGTCGCCGTGCGCAACGTCTCGCGTGATCGAGACGTCGAGCTGGCCGAGGGCGTGCTGACCCGTGACGCTCGCGCCGTGGTGGTCGATCCCGACATCGATCTGGTGGTCGAGGTGATCGGGGGTATCGAGCCCGCACGCGAGCTCATCGTGGCCGCGCTCACCGCCGGCAAGCCCGTCGTGACCGCGAACAAGGAGCTGCTCGCCAACGTCGGCACCGAGCTGTTCGCCACCGCTGACGCCCACGCCGTCGACCTGCTCTTCGAGGCCTCGGTCGCGGGTGGCATCCCGCTCGTGCGCCCACTGCGCGAGAGCCTCCGTGGTGAGCCGATCCGACGCGTCATGGGCATCGTGAACGGCACCACCAACTACATCCTCACCAAGATGACCGAGGAGGGCGCCGAGTACGGCGACGCGCTGGCCGAGGCCCAGCGGCTGGGGTACGCCGAGCGCGACCCCACCGCCGACGTCGAGGGGTTCGACGCCGGCGCGAAGGTGGCGATCATGGCGTCCATCGCGTTCGGTGCGAAGGTGGTTGCGGGCGACGTCTACCACGAGGGCATCAGCGACATCACGGCCGGCGACATCGCCGTGGCGCAGCGGCTCGGGTACGTCGTGAAGCTGTTGGGCATCGCCGAGCAGGACCCCGACTCGGGCGAGATCGCGGTGCGGGTGCATCCGGCGATGGTGCCGCTGCACCATCCGCTCGCCAGCGTGCGGGAGAGCTACAACGCCGTGTTCATCGAGGGTGATGCCGTCGGGTCGCTGATGTTCTACGGGCGCGGCGCCGGTGGAGCTCCCACGGCCAGCGCGGTACTCGGCGACGTGATCGACGCCGCGCTCAACCTCCGCGCGGGAACCCACGGCACCGCCGGGTCGTTCGCCGACCTGCCGATCCGACCCATCGACGAGACCAGCGCCGAGTACCTGCTGGGCCTCGAGGTGGCCGACGAACCCGGTGTCTTGCACAGCGTCACCGGGGTGTTCGCCCGTCACGGTGTGAGCATCCGGGCCGCCGAGCAGGAGGGCATCGGCGACGATGCCCGTCTGGTGTTCATCACCCACGATGCCCGTGAGGCCGACGTGCAGGCCACCGTGCGCGAGCTCCGCGACCTCGATGTCGTGCGTCGCACGGGCGGTCTGCTGCGGGTGATCGCCTCGTGAACGCCGGTGCTCGATGAGGCGCGGATGAGGCACCGGTGAGGTACCTGTCGACACGCGGTGACGCACCCGAGCTCGGGTTCGCCGAGGTGTTGCTCGGTGGCCTCGCGCCCGATGGCGGTCTGTACGTGCCGGCCGAGTGGCCCCGGCTGCCCGAGCTGCCACCTCCCGGTGCGAGTGGGGGATACGCCGCCGACGCCGCCGCGATCATGGCGGCGTTCGTGGGCGACGATCTCGACGCGGCCACGCTCGCGCGCCTGTGCGACGAGGCCTACGCCACGTTCCGCCACCCGGCCGTGGTGCCTCTGGTGCAGATCGATCACCACCACTGGTTGCTCGAGCTGTTCCACGGGCCCACCCTCGCGTTCAAGGACGTGGCGCTGCAGCTCGTCGGGCGCATGTTCGACCACGTGCTCGGACAGCGTGGTGAGCGTGTCACCATCGTGGGCGCCACCAGTGGCGACACCGGTTCCGCGGCGATCGACGGGGTCAAGGGCTGCGACCACGTCGACATCGTGATCCTCTACCCGGCCGGCCGCACGAGCGACGTGCAACGCCGGCAGATGACCACGATCGACGCGCCCAACGTGCACACCGTGGCCATCGACGGCACCTTCGACGACTGCCAGGACCTGGTGAAGGCGATGTTCGCCGACGCGGAGTTCCGCGACCGCCTGCGACTCTCGGCCGTGAACTCGATCAACTGGGCGCGGGTGATGGCCCAGGTCGTCTACTACGTGACCGCGTCACGGGCCCTCGCCGGTCCGGTCACGTTCTGCGTGCCCACGGGCAACTTCGGCAACGTGCTGGCCGGTTGGATCGCCCGGCGTTGCGGCGCGCCGATCGCCGACTTCATCGTGGCGTCCAACACCAACGACATCCTCACCCGCTTCGTGAACGACGCCGACATGACGACCCGCGAGGTGGTGCCCACGCTCAGCCCGAGCATGGACATCCAGGTCTCGTCGAACTTCGAGCGGCTGCTGTTCGAGATGAACGGCCGCGACGGCGGGATGACCGCGGAGCAGTTGCGGCGGTTCCGCTCGACCGGACGACTCGACGTCGAACCCGATCAGCGCCGCGAGTGGGTCGAGGGCACGTTCCGCGCCGCGAGCCTCGGCGATGCCGCCACCACCGCCGAGATCGCGCGCACCTTCGCCGAGACCGGGATGCTCATCGACCCCCATACCGCCACCGGTGTGGGGGCGGTCCGTCGACTCGTCGGGGCTGGTGGACCCGAGGTACCGATCGTCACGACCGCGACGGCGCATCCGGCGAAGTTCCCCGACGCCGTCGAACGCGCCACGGGTGTTCGACCCGGGCTGCCGCCACATCTGGCCGACCTGTTCGACCTGCCGGAGCGCACCGCGTCGCTGCCGAACGACCTCGCGGCGGTGCAGGAGTTCGTGACCGCCCGCTCCCGCGTCGGCCGCTGAGTCGTCGTCGCGGTCGGTGGCTCGTGCGATGGAGCGTTGCGGTGCGGGTCGCGCCTGGTTACAGTGTGCTCACCCGACGTTCGTCGGGTCGCACCCCCGCCCGACGTGGCGTCTCGTCCGCTCCTGCGAGTGAACGGCCCGTCGTGCCGGCCCCGGGACGTGTGCGTACATCCGTCGTTTCGTGGGGCTCGTCATCTCGTCCCGGCTCACCGCGCTGGTGCGCCGCTCGCGGGTGGGTCCGACGACTCGTCGACACCCCTCCAGATCTGTCATCCAGATCGCTCAGGTTCCCCGCTGCAGGGAAAGAAGGTCAACGTGGCCGCACAGGCACTCGAACAGTCCGTCCTCGAGTCGAAGGACAAAGAACAGCTCTTGGCGATCGCCAAGGCGCTCGGGTTGAAGGCCAACGCCCGCACCAAGAAGGCCGACATCATCGGCCAGATCCTCGAGACGACCGGCCCGGCCGCGTCGGAGCCCGCCCCGGAGCGCCAGCGGGCACCCCGCGGTGGTGCGACGCTCGATCGCGACCCGGCGACGTCCGGGAACGGTGACAACTCCCAGCACGCCGCCGACCAGCACGCCGCGTCGCCCGACTCTGCGTCGCGTGAATCCGGCCGGACCGAGTCGGCTGGCCCGGCCGCCGAACCCGCTGACGAGCCGCCCGCCGAATGGGAGCGGAGCGCTGCGGATGATCCCTCATCGGCCCCGACCGCGTCTGCCGAGGCAGGCGATCGCGACCCGACCGACGGACGCCCAGTTCGCGGCCAACAGCCTGGCGGGGCGACGCAGGGCGACCGCCCACGCGCCGACCGTCAGCAGGGTGACCGTCAGCAGGGTGATCGCCAGCAGGGTGA
>REDU01000028.1 GCA_007693335.1 Ilumatobacter sp.
CGACGCGTGGCGCGACGAGGCCCGGGTACTCACCTTCCTGCTCGCCACCACCTGAGCTTCGGGGTCCGGTCGGTGTGGACGTTCAGTCGGTTGGCGTTTCGCCAGTCGGCTCGTCGGTCGCGTCACCCATCCGTCGCTGGCGGAGCACCATGGCCCCACCGACGATTGCCGCAGCAGCCACCGCCGCGACACTTCCGCCGATGAGGAGGCCTGACCCGCCCTGGTTGCTGCTGTCGGCCGCCACCACCTCGGCAACGTCGGTCTGGGCCTCCGGGGCTGCACCTGCCAAGGTATCGACGGGCGACGGCAGTGTCGTCGGAGGCGGCTCGGTCGCTTGGGGCTCGGTCGTTTCGGGCACGGTGGTCTCGGGCACGGTGGTCTCGGGAGGCGGCTCGGTGACCGGCGGCGCCACCGGCGCCACGATGCGTCCTCGGAAGGGACCGCTGATCTCGTAGGTGATCCCGGCGTTGGGGCCCTCCGTGCCGAGGGCTGCGATCGGCGTGATGTCGGGCATGATGTCGGGGACAGTGCGTGGACTCGGCCCCCGCTGGGACGAGAAGTAGAGACGATCTCGTGTGGGGTTGAACACGGGTCCGGTCATCTCCGACTCCTCGTGCCCCTGACCGACCACCCGCACGAGCGGCGCCACCACGCCATCGGGAGTGATGATCACCAGCTCCATGTTGCCGCCGTCCTCGGCGACCACCAGGTCTCCGGATCCTTCGTCGACGGTGATGTTGTCGACGTGCGACAACACCGCGTCCTCGACGCCGAGCCCCTCGGGATCGCCCTTCCAGATCAACGTGTACGTCTCGTTCCGCAGATCGATGCCGTGCACCGAGTGATCCGCCGTGGTGCAGAAGTAGATCCAGCCGTCGAAGTACCAGATGCCTTCTCCTCGCTGGAACACCGTGGCACCGGGAACCTGTTCGCGTGTCTTGGCCGAGACCCCCGATGGGTCGGCCACCGGGCTCCACGACACCGAGCCGTCGGCTCCGACGGTGCATGCCTCGAGGGAACCGGACGAGAGATCTGGATAGTTGTCGGGGGTATAGCGATAGAGCAGCCCCTCGAAGTTGTCCTCGGTCATGTACACGCGTTGGTCCACGGGATCGACCGCGGCGGCTTCGCGCGCCCAGAGACCCATCGCCGGGTGAGCGACCGCTGGCGCCTGTCCCGTTGGATCGCACTCCCAGACACGGCCGATGTCCTCGAAATTCTCCTCGCAGCTCAACCACGTCCCCCACGGCGTCGGCCCACCCGCACAGTTCGAGTTGCTGCCATCGAGGATGCGGTATGCGTCGATGATCGAGCCGTCGGAGTCGAAGTGGATCGCCGACACGCCGCCGGAATCCGGCTTCATGAAGTGGAAGACCTCGCTATTGCAGACGTAGTACCAACCGTCGTTGCCGTCGTCGAAGGTCGCGGCGCCGTCAGGGAAGAGATGCCATTCGTGGTCCGTCCCGGGCACGAGCTCTCCACCGATCGCGATGACACGCGCGGTGAAGCCCTCGGGGAGCAAGAGTCCGTTCTCGTCAGGAGTCTCCGACAGCGGACCATACGGGCTCTCGCCGGGTCGGGCGGTCCTGGGGCTACCAGCGGACACCGGAGCCACCATCGCGGCCGTCGGCAGTACCGCTCCAGCCCCCGCGGCCGCGATCCCGGCCTTGAAAAATCCCCGTCGATCCATCACGTCCCCCTCGATGTCGAATTGAAATCTAGTTGAACCGACACTCCGAGATGAACATGGATCGAGCGAGCGATGCCGAGACGGCGCCGGCGCACTGATCACGACCAGCTGATCGCGTTCAGTCCGGTCCGAGGTCGGTGCACCGCCGACACGACCACTCGAGGCCGGTGACGAAGTCGGTGTGCACGTATGGCGGCACATGATCGCGACGGGCGAACGCCCCACAGAGCGTGAGCTCACGCCCGGCCACGTCGCACCGCCCGGCCACGAGGTCGGGCGCTGGACGTATCGCATGGGAACGATCACGAGTGCGGGCCCGTCGCGGCGTACACGGTGGCACGAACGGCTGTACTCGTCGCTCGTGACGTCGGGCGCGGTAGGCCTTCTGCCGGCAGGCGTTCGAGCAGTACACCCTCGGTCGACCGGGCCGAGCGGTTCGGTGCGCGGCACGCCCGCACACCGGACACCACCATCGACCCACGATCCGTTCCGGTTCATACGCCCGGACCCGATCCGCCCGAGACCTCCGACCGAGCACACGTGACCGTTCCATGCCCCGATCATGACGATCCCCTGTGACACCCACGCCTGGGCCGGAGAACCCCGACCGCCCGCACGAGCCCACCGCCCTGCGTGCTCCCCCGCCATCCATCTCGAATCGTCTCACCGAGCCAGCCACCTCCCACCCTGCGCGTCTCGAATCGTCTCACCGCCACCGAGACGACCACCCCGACCGCCACCACCCCAACCGAGACGATTCGAGATGACTCTCACTCGGAATGGGCCGACCCGTGAGACGATTCGAGATGGCACTCGCTCGGGGAGCACCGACCCGTGAGACGATTCGAGATGGAGCGCTGGCAAGTCGGTCGACCTCGACTGCGACCGGAGCCCGCAACCGCGCTGGAGGCTTCGGTCAGCCGCGTTCGCCGATGGTCTGGATCTCGTCGACAGGGAGATCGAAGACCGCTGAGTTGCTCGAAATCGCATCGAGTGTGCCGGACACACCGTTCGTCGCACTCCACGCGAGGTCCCACGTGACCGACACCTCGACCGGGTGACCGATCGCACGGTCGGTCGGCGAGGCGAAGGTGTGTCCGCACGGCGCCGGTCGATCGCCGTCCGCAGGCGTCCACGGCGCCCCAACGCCCTCGCAGACCACGGTGACCACCCCGGTGTCGGACGCAGCGGCACGGCCGAACCGCCAGGTGGTGGACGAAACCGTGGCCGTCACCGTGGCCGACAACCCGGGTATCGATGCCGTGGCCGACACCGGACCCGGATCGGTGATCCACAGCCACGTCTCCAGATTGACGATCGCTCGCCCCGGTGGCGATGTGGCGACGTCCGGCGGTCTGAGCAGCTGCGTCCGGATGTCCCTGAGCGCCTCCGCCGCGATGACTCGCGGCGGTTCCTGGCGGATCCACACGAACTGCCGTACACCCCCGCAGTCGCGGTAGTAGAGGATCGCGGTCACGCCGTCTGGGTCGATCTTGAAGCTCCCGATGTCGGACGGCTGCGACGACGGGTCGATGTTCGTGGCGGGCGCCCACCCCGAACACGTCCCCGACACCCCCTGCGGCCGGCTCACCCCACCCCCCGGCGACCCGATCACCCACGACGAAATACTCGCCTGAGCACCCCCAGACCCCGCCCCCCCAGCACCCGGACCCTCGAGTCCACCCGTACAACAGAACCCTTCCTCGCCACCTGAGTTGTCCGCAGCGGCAAGGCCCGGAGACAAGATGGCCAATACCACCAGCCACGATGCAATCACCCGCATTTGTTCTCTCCAGCGACAGACTCAATCGTCTCTGAGTGTCGAACTGCCCACAAACCGAGCGATCTCTCGAGGCGATCCATCTGCCGAGAGGTACCCGGTGTGTCGTTCACCACTGTTGGTGGATTGTCGGGGCCGGGCGGACGTGTCGGATCGACCGGTGTCGTGTACAGAACAGCTGTCGACCACCAACACGTCACGACCGTGGCTTCGGTCTGGTCGTCGTTGAATTCGATGGACTCGATCACGAAGTAGCCGACCGGATCATCGCCGACGTAGCGATCACGATCGGCGAGGCCCTGCATGGTGTTCTGCATCGCCACGGCGGAGCCGCTCCCCTCGACCAGCCACGAGGTGTCGCAATCGAGCGGGGAGCGGAGGCATTCCCAATATCCCTCGTACACGAGCTCGTAGGCGGCGGCCACCTCGGCTTCGAGCTCCTCGATCGAACGTTCGGCCTCGGTCGTGGTCGTCGTCGCTGCGACCGTGGACGTCGTGGACGTCGTGGACGTCGTGGTCTCGGAGATCTCGGCCTCGGTGGCCACCGGCGTGGGCTCGGGCTCTGCAGTGTCCGCTGACGGTCCGGTCGTGGACGACACGGTGCTCGGAGGGACGGTCGACCCGGCCGAGGACGCGTCGGACTCGTCACCGCTGCACCCCGCCGATCCCGCTCCGAGCACACCCATCAGCAGCAGCGCACCCCAGCCACGGCGGCGTTGCATGGCCGACACGGTAGTCGCTGGGCAAGCGCGCTGATCACCGCCCCTCGGTCCATGTCCTCGATGACACCTCGATGCGCTCACACCCACCCTGTGCGCGGCGGCGCCACGAGAAGGGAACGGCCACCGCCGGGATCAAGCCAGGATCGCGACGATGCCGAGGGCGATCAGGACGGCGTTGCGGAGCAGATGGCTGGGGCCGATCGGTGAGGCGGACCAGGCGCCGAAGCAGGCACATGGCGGACGACGCCCCTGGGACAGCCGGAGCCCGAGCAACCCCGTGAACACCACCAGCACCGCCACCGCCACGACCGCCGTCGGCACCCGGGCCACCTGGGTGATGAGCAGCGCGCCCACCACCAGCTCGACCCAGGGGGTGACGGGGATCGCCCAGCCCGGGGCGCCGAGATCACGTGCCTGCTGGGGCCAGACCGGGCCGATCGCCAGCTTCGACGCACCAGCGACGACGAACGACAGACCCAACACCACCGACGCCACGATCCCGACCACGGCCACGGCCTCCGGAGTCAGCTCAACCGGACACGTCGCCCGACACGTCCAGGATCATGCCCTCGCGAGCGGCGATGACCTCGACACCCTGCTTGCGGCCGCAGGCCGCCGCCGATGCCACCAGGGCATCGAGCGTGTCGTCGTCGCGAGCGGGGTCGTGGTGGAACAGCACCAACCGGCGAACACCGGTCGTGGCGGCCACCCACACCGCGTACTCGATCGTGGAGTGGCCCCAGTCGCGCTTACGGGCGAACTCGGCCACCGTGTACTGCGCATCGTGGATGAGTACGTCGACGCCCTCGCAGAGCTCACGGACGCCCGGCGAGACGGAGAACGAGCCGTCGCCAGGCTGCTGGTGGTCGCTCAGGTACGTCACACTGTGGCCGCCGTGCTCGACCCGGAACCCGCAGGTGTTGCCGACGTGCGGGACCAGCCGGGAGACGACGTCGAAGCCACCCACCCGGAATTCGTGGTCGGCCACCTCGTGGAACCGCAAGGTGCCGGGGAGGAGGGAGATGTCGACGGGGAACAGTGGCGGGGTGAAGGTGCGGGCGAAGGTGTCGGCAACGCTGTGCTCGCCGTTCTCACCGTGGGCCGGCGCGTACACGTCGAGCTCGGCACCCTCGGCAAGCAACGGCACGAAGAACGGGAGTCCCTGCACGTGGTCCCAGTGGAGATGAGTCAGCAGGCACGAGCCCCGGAAGGGACGGTCGACGGGTTGCGTGCGTCCGAAGTAGCGAAGACCCGTCCCGAGGTCGAACAAGAGGGGGTCTTCCCCGGGGCACGCAATCGACACACACGATGTGTTGCCGCCGTAGCGCGCCGTGGTCGGATCGTCGCATGGCGTGGAACCGCGAACGCCGTGGAAGGTGATGGTCATGCCCCCGATCAGCACACGGTAGGCGCTGGAGCGCCGATCGAGGAAGCCACGCATCGGTGACGTGCGTCGCAGCGCGGTACGGTCGCCCCCGTGGGGATCGACGACGATGCACGAGTGACGGTCAATGGGGTCGAGTTGGCCCTGCTCCGAGCCGGCGACACCGGGCCGCTCGCCCTGTGCCTCCACGGCTTCCCGGACACGGCACACACCTGGCGTCATCTGCTGCCCCGACTGGCCGACGCCGGCTATCGAGCGGTCGCACCCTTCCAGCGCGGCTACGCACCCAGCGGCACCGCGGCCGACGGTCGGTACCAGACCGGGGTGCTGTCGCTGGACGCGAACGCGCTGCACGAGGCACTCGACGGTGACGGCGACGCCGTGCTCATCGGACACGACTGGGGAGCACCGACGGTCTACGGGGCCGCCACCGCCGCACCCGAGCGCTGGCGCTCGGTGATCGCGATGGCGGTACCACCCGGCGGCGCCATGGGAGCGGCGTTACTCGGCAACCTCGATCAGCTCAAGCGGAGCTGGTACATGTTCTTCTTCCAGCACGGCCTGGCCGACCTCGTGGTCCCGGCGAACGATCTCGCCTTCATCGACATGATCTGGGCCGACTGGTCACCGGGCTATGACGCGACCACCGACCTGGCCCACGTGAAGGACTCGCTCCGTGATCCTGCCAACCTCACGGCGGCGCTCGGTTACTACCGGGCCACCCTCGGCGACGGGTACCGCGACCCGGCCCTCGACGAGATCCAGGCCGCCACCCAGGCGGTGCCCACGCAACCGACCCTCTACCTCCACGGCGCCCACGACGGATGCGTCGGCGTCGAGGTGGCCGAGTCGGCACGCGCGATGGTGGACGATCACGTCCGGATCGAGATCGTCCCCGACGTCGGTCACTTCCTCCACCTCGAACGGCCCGACCACGTGAACGATCGCATCGTGGAGTTCCTCTCGTGACCATCGACGGCGCACCGCCGCTGCCCGACGGCCACGTCGTGGTCGTCAAGCGCGAGTGCGCGACCTGCCGCACGGTGGTCCCGGTGCTGCAGCAGTTGGCGGCAGCCGCCGCCACGGGCGACGGTCCACCGCTCACGATCTACACCCAGGACGACCCCGACTTCCCGGACGACCCCCGAGCCGAGCACGACGCCGACCTCGCCGTGAGCTGGCACCACGACATCGAGACGGTCCCCACCCTGATCCACGTGGTCGACGGGCAGGAGGTGGGCCGCACCGTCGGTTGGTCACGCGTCCAGTGGAACGAGCTGACCGGCCGCGACGATCTCGGACCCGACCTCCCGGCGATGCGGCCCGGCTGCGGATCGATGAGCGTCGACCCCGACCTCGTGGACGGGTTGCGCGTCCGGTTCGGTGCGTCGGTCCTGCGGTCACGGCGCATCGAGGTGGCCGACCTCGAGGACGACATCGAGCTCATGTTCCAGCGGGGGTGGACCGACGGCCTCCCGGTGGTGCCACCGACCGAGGAGCGGGTGCTCCGCATGCTCGACGGCACGACGCGGGCGCCCGACGACATCGTCGCCACGGTGCCGCCGGATCTCGTGGGGGTGACCGTCGAGAAGGTGGCGATCGCGGCGGTGATGGCGGGCTGCCTCCCCGAGTACCTGCCATGGGTGCTCACCGCGGTCGAGGCCGTGTGCAACGACGAGTTCAACATGCACGGCGTGCTCGCCACCACGATGCCGGTGAGCCCGGTGATCGTGTGCAGCGGACCCGGCACCCGGGCGATCGGGATGAACTCGGGCATGAACGCACTGGGTCAGGGCAACCGCGCCAACTCCACGATCGGGCGAGCGCTGCAGCTGCTGGTGCGGAACGTGGGCGGCGGGCGTCCTGGCGAGGTCGACCGGGCCACGCACGGCAACCCCGGCAAGGTCTCGTTCTGCTTCGCCGA